>NZ_JAUBQQ010000053.1:0-40614 GCF_036701335.1 Microcoleus sp. Pol12B5
ACTTTTGTTACCTCTGTGGAAAAAATCCTGAAAGAATTTGGAGAAAACTATGTAATTAATTTTGTCTAGCTACTTATTGACCCACCAGACGAGTGTCACCCCGTCAAGTCACGCTTGTTGATTCGGGCTGACGGCTTGAGGTTGGACGAGTTGAAAGTAAGGAAACACGGAATACTGACGTGCGAAATTCGATCGCCCATTAACAAAATTAGGACTTACGCACGGGGGCCAGAAACCGGGTTTTAGGAAAATCCTTCGTTTTTACCCAGAGATATAAGTAAAAAACCCCATTTCTTTGTCGGGAGTGCGTCTAGGACTGAAAATATAGGATGTTTTTTGATCTGGGGCTATCTGGAATCCTTTAGAATTGATTGAGCGGATTACCCATTTGCTGTTTTTGCAACCAGCAAAAAAACGGAAGCCCCCGACAATCGTTGTGGATACTCCCCAAATTTTAGACTAAAGCTCAACCTCCCAGATTTATCAAGGCGAGTCAAATCTAAAATCTAAAATCTAAAATCGACTGAGGGTTCGAGCAGTTGCATAGGTTAGAGGAGAGGTTGGGTTAATGCGTCGAGATTCAATATTTTACAAGTTATTTCAAGAAGCTCCGACGCTGCTGTTTGAGCTATTGGAAGAGTCACCATCGAATGCGGAACAGTATCGATTTGACTCCGTTGCTGTGAAGGAACCCAAGTTTGAAATTGATGGGGTGTTTTTGCCGCCGGATGCTGAGCCTGGAGTTGTATATTTCTGTGAGGTGCAATTTCAGCGGGATGAATTGCTTTATGAGCGATTGTTTGGTGAGTCGTTTTTGTATTTTTATCGCAACCGTCAGCGATTTACAGATTGGGAAGCGGTGGTAATTTATCCGAGTCGATCGACTGAACAATCAGAAACGCATCCGTATAGAGCGCTCTTGAGCAGCAATCAGGTGCATCGCGTATATTTGGATGAGTTGGGGGATATTGAACAGTTGCCGCTGGGGGTGGCGCTGATGGCTTTGACGACGATCGACGAAGCGAGTACGCCGGAAGTAGCGCGATTGTTGCTGGCGCGATCGCAGCGGGAGGAATCTGAAGCAGCGAGTCGCGCCATAATAGAGATGCTGACGACAATACTGGTTTACAAGTTTACAAGTTTGAACCGAAGGGAGGCAGAGGCGATGTTAGGGATTACGCTTGAGGAAACTCGGTTTTATCGGGAAGCTAAGGAAGAAGGCATCGAACAAGGCATTGAGCAAGGCATTGTGCAAGGCATTGTTCAAGGTCGCGAACAAGAAGGAAGAGCCTTGATTTTACGTCAGTTAAATCGCCGTCTGTTAAATCGGCGAGTTGGAACATTACCGGAATCTATCACGACTAGAATTGCTGATTTGTCGATCGAGCAAATTGAAACTCTAGCAGAAGAATTGTTAGATTTTCAGTCAATCGAGGATTTAGAGGTTTGGCTGGAGAATTTGCCGCAGGGAGATTGATACGAGGTTAAGAATTGCACTTGAGGGGGCGATCGCCCCATTTACGCGCACCAACACATCAAACGTACCCCTCTTCTATTTCCTGGGTTTTAGGGTTCTTTTCGTGCATCCGCCGTTGCTGAGAGGATGTTCAGGGTGCGATCGGGGATGATTCCGGCGGATTAGAAGCGGATTGATGATGGTGGAAGATGTTTTGGGCGATCGAACCTGCAGACTTATAGTCATTTCAAATAAGTATGAGACACTCTTTATGCACAATAAGCACGAATAACTTCATCAAGAGATGTGTTAGGAGACGCATACATTTTAGCTCTCTTTAATGCACTAAAATCATGCTCAATATCATTTAAGTCAGGAGAGTATTTTGGTAAAAATATTATCTGATGACCGGCCTCCTCAACCAATAGTCTAATGACCGTCTTACGATGAATGAGTGCATTATCCATAATCAATATAGATGGACTGGTTAAATCTGGTAACAAATATAAAGATAACCATCCTTCAAATCCTTCTGCATTCAAACTACCCATAAATAGCATTGGTGCAATTAAGTCCTTCTTTCCTTTTCTTCTTCCTGCTACTAAATTTTCTCTTTTTCCCCGTTTTCCTGGTCTTTCACCATAGACTTTATTTCCTCTTTTTGCCCAGGCATAGACAGAACCTTCAAATTCCTCAAATCCTGACTCATCAATGAATACAATACTTTTGCTGCCATAAATTTTAATTAATTGTCTCAGATTTCTATAATATTTCATTCTTTCTTCTCGATTTCTTTCTTTATAGCGAAGTTCTTTTTTTTTGTAATTTTCAATTTTTTTAAGGCATAGCAGATGGCACTCGGTCTGACGGAGAAAGTTTTTGCTCTTTCTACTAATCTTGCTTCCGGATTTTTTTCAACATCTTTTTTGAGGGCTTCCCAATCTAGCTTTCGTTGACGGTGAGTGACCTGAGTTGGTCGAAGGTCTTCCCAACGAGCGATCTATAAATTGTTGCTCTTCCTAACTTAAATATGGCGGCAGCTTTCGTTATACTCCCTCCATTTTCTACATAATTGACTACTTTTTGTCTGAGGTCTAGACTGTAAGCCATTTTTTTTTAATTAACTATTTTTATCGATTTTATCATGATCTTGCCTCTGTCTCACATTTATTTGAAATGACTATATATTAAATTAGACCTCTTGCAAAAAATAGCTAAGACGGGATCTCCGCCCCATTCCACAAGAAAAGATGATTTTTGTGGGATGGGCCGGAGATCCCGTCCTTATAATTTCATTAAAAGGACTTTTGCAAAAGGTCTATTTTCCTGTAGTTTCAGTCCCTCACAGTACCTCCGGCGAACGACTTCTTTTTAAAGCAATAGATAATTGCCTCAATCGTTCGCTAACTTCTAAATTCGATTCTTGTGACTTCAAGTTATCAGGTATTTCAGCAAACAGAAGTGGATTTCCCTGCAACCACTCATTGAGAGCAACGCCAGTCCAAGTACCTTCTTTGTCTCGGAAACTATCAACTAAACCCTTCAGTTCTTGAATACAGTATGACTCAAAACCAGCCGCACTGAAGATTGCATAAACTAAGTATTCTTCAAACGCACTAATATCATTTCCTACCTCAAAAACTACAGCTTCTTCTTGTGGCGATTTTATGTCATTAGAAAAATCTCCCACTATTTGCGCTGCTACCCCAGCAATTTGTGTTGCTATTCCTGTAACTCCTAATACTTGTTGCCGAATCTCCGAATTAAATAGTAAATCTGAACCATATTTTACATATTTTTTGAGAACCCTAAATGCAGCTTCTTCCCCACTATAGTAGTTATCAATAATTTCAATATCTACCCCTAAACTTTTGATTATTTTATTTCGAGTATCACTATTAACTGGGCCGCGAATCAGCGCTTCAGCAACTGGACGTGCAAAGCGTAAAAATAATACGCTTAAGCTATTCTCTAGTTTTGCTAAAAAATATTCCTCTGAATTTTCAATTAGCCTGGGTTTTACTTGATTACTTTCCCATAATAAACTTGTCATATATTCAACTAATTTTAATGCTTCATCCTTAAGTTCTAAAGCAAGTTGATGAGCAATTGCAGAGAGAAGCTTACTAATATCACCGTACAAATCATCACGCCAAGCAAAATTGGCTTTCATGCGGTCAAACTCTGGATTGGAGTTAGCAAGAAAGATAGTATCTTTCTTTTTAAATGTTTCCTCCCTGAGTTTCTGCATTTCATTGTCAACGATTTGTAAATATCGTTGTCTAAATTTTTCTATTTGAGTGAATGACTTAGCATTAGAACTATCTAAGGATTTGTTTATAACAGAATATTCATAGTATTTTTGTAAATCAGCTTTGATTGTTTCCCATTTTTGATTCCACCATTCGGTAAAGAAAACCCGCCGATTATTTTCTTCAAATAGCTTGGCTTCTTCAGGATTTTCGGGATACTTTTTGCTGACTGTAATATAAATCTGTTCTGAATTGCTGAAAATCTTATTGATAGACGCTTCGCATCTTTTCTTTAAAATCGAGACACGCTCAGTGTTGATATAGTTAAATATTTTTTCCTTAATTTCTGGAATTCCAGTACCATTTTTATTCAGAGTTTCGTCATCGGTAATTCCAGTCAGTCTCTTCAACTGAGCTTCGATATTACTTGCATCCCCAATCTCTAACTTAGTCTGTTCTCCTGCTAAACCATTCAAAATTAGATAGGCTCCGGCTGAACCATATACAATGCGTTCAGGTGGAAGCTTTGCACGCTTTAACCAGTCTTGAGATGCTTCTTCAATATGTGTTTTAAGCGCCTCTGCACTACCTAATGAATCAATCCGACTTAAAAATACAAAAAGCTTATCAGCAACGGTGACGTTTTTATCGCCAAGTTCGGTAAACTTGATTATTTCTAGTTCCTTTTCTCGGAGGCTAGTAAACCGCTGTACCAATATCACCGCATCACAGTCAGAGAGCATTGCTTGTGCTTCATCAACGTGCTTTGCTAAACCTGAATCTAAACCCGGAACATCATAAAAAACGATCCCTTCAGCTTGAGCAAGTTTGTTAGTATAAAGTCTAGCTTCTAAAACAGCGTGAGCATACTTTTCATCTGCTACATACTTCTTGAGTGGTTCTCTAATATCTTCGAGTCTAGTAAAGGGAAAAGTCAGATTACCTTCTCTTCTTACCTGTTGTAATGTTATTTCGTTTGCTCGTATAGTATTTAGGTCTTCTTTCGCCCCAACTTTCTCCAGTTCCTTGAGTAAGTTGATAAACTCTTCTTCAGTTCTCGCTTGTACTTCCAGCCTTTGTTCAGACTCGTTTTCAACTGAATAAATTTGTGTTGTGGTAAATGTGCATCTTCCTCCCTTTGCTGGAAGTAAATCACATTGCAACCAAGCATTAATAAAGGTGCTTTTTCCTGCTTTCTCTAACCCGACAACTGCAATGCGAAACTCGCGCTTTTTGAGTCTTTCAAGTTGGCGGCGAGTTGGTTCTGCTTCTTGTAAAAGTACGTCTTTTAATCGAGCCGGAACTTCGGCTTGGGGTAAGTTGGCTAAATTTACCGCGTGTCTTTGGATGTTTAAAGCGTCAGTGAGACGAGTCTCATAGTAAGAAGATGCTGTTTTCCAGTCCATTTTTATACTCCTTAAATGCGGTTAAATTTTTCTAATCCAGATAAATTTTCAAGACAAGCTAATTGTTTAACAATACACTGAGCTTGAAGTGGTAGATTCGTCTTTAAATAGTAAGGAATCTTTTTATCAATCAGGTTTCGACCATCATTAATATTGATTCTGAGATAAACTTCTCTTCTACTATCAAGTTGAATAGACTCACCTGTTATTTTTAAATATTGCTCATTTGAGTCAGCAACTTTAACAGTAGTACATAAAAAGTAAGAGGCATTATCTATGAGGTATGTTAGCTCATCAACTTTTAAATTTGAACGGTTTATGAAATTGCTTGCTATAGATGCTGGAATAACAAGACATAAATCAGCAGGAATTGGATGTGAAAAAATGGGTTGCTCTTTTATTTCTTGAACCGCCGATTTTATTTTATCCTGTTCCTTTTTATCAAGAGTTTGCTTATAAAAAAACAATCCAACGAATGTAAAAGCTGCTGCTACAAAAATCCACTCCATATTTCCTCCTTGAAAATTTTTTACCAGTTTTGCAGGTCGTTTTAATATTGGAATATTTCTTAAAATTGCATCCAACAAGTCATCAATAATTTTATTGTCTTCATCTTTATTAGCATGAGGTTTTATCCCAAAATAATCACATATTTTTCTTGTTTTTTCTTGTTCTAGTGATTGTTCTTCACCAAGTATCATCTGAATAGTCTCATATAAAAGACCTCTTTCAATCCCTTGTATTTGAGGATATATGTTATTACAAACTTGATCATATAGGCTTTTAGGATTTTCGGTTGCCACTAGATTTTAATGCTCCTCTTTTAAAACTTTTTCTAAGCTAGAAAATTCTTCTGCAAGGTTTTGAGCTTTTTGTTGAATAGGTTGCCAAACATTTTTTTGCTTTTCATAATCTAGAGTAATTTCTTGGTTAGCTTTATCAAGTCTGGTTTGATAACGGTCAATAATATCATTCTGAATTTTATCTACATTTTTTTTTAAACAATCAATTTGTTCTAGTAGCCAAGTTGCAATTTTGTTTACTATTTCTGCTTCTCCCTTTTTCGACTGAATAATCCAACCTGTTAGTAAATTTTCCACACTAGGTATTTCGGCATTATCACTAGAGCGTGTTTCATATTTCGTGTCATAAACAGTTTTTTTTGCTATCCATAATGTATACCAAATTCTTTCCTCTCTGGCAACCTGTACGGATTTTTGCCACGTTCCTTTGTTAATAGGAAAACCTGCTTCAAAACGAAAATTAAATGTAAGCTGACTATCAACTTTACTAAATTTAGATTCAGGGAATTTTATGGCTATATTAGGTGCAATATAATTTGCACCTTCTTCAATATAAGATAAGTGGCAATTGAAAAGTTCTACTACTGCCTGATACATTCTATTTAATTCTTGGTTAGAAATTTGCTTTAACACATCCTCCATTACAATATTCAAATGAATAGCTAGTTCATTTAATTCTTCATTTATTTGTTTAAGTTGATTCTTCTCAGAATCAGTTTTTGCTTCCATTATTTTACCTTCTTTAGCTACAGAAGCAGTATAACCTAAGTTTACAAGTCTGTTTAAGTTTCTTCCTAGCAAATTGACATTTAAAAGATTTGCTTTTTTTAAATTTGTACTGTCTAAGTCTACCTTTCCAGTTTCTAAAGACTTTGCTACTGCTTCTAATACTTGTTTAATTCCTTGACCTAATTCCCGTCTCCATCCATAAAGAGGATATAATTTTTCTCCTAATAGATTATAAGGTTCTACATTCTTAAGTTCTAAAATTGTTGATTCAAGATATAGCACAGGATCATCTTCTGACTGTTCTGCTATAACTTGTTTAATCTTTGTATCTATTCTTTCAAAGGGCTCTCTTAACTTTGTATCGCTAATTTGTAAGAAACGCTCAATGCATAATCTAATTTGTGATATCTTTTCGCATTCCTGTTGGTAGTGTTCTTCTGAACTGCTAAGAATGGCCGTGGTTGTTTGTACGGCCCACTCTGCTACAGCATTTCCAGCAGCTACATTAAAACGTTCTATAGCTTGCGGTATTACTAACTGTGGAAAGTGTTGAGTAATATGTTCCTTTAAGTGCTGCTGAAACTCTTCTGCATAAGATTTTTTCCATAATGCTTCAGCAACTCGGTTTCGGTCGTGTCTAGACCATTTTTGTACGTTACGTGGCAGGTCTTCTAATATATCTTCATCAATTAATCCATTGAAATTGTTATCCGCTTTTTTACACGCATCAACACTGAATATCTCATCATAATTTTGGATCTGAAGAGCCAGTAAAGCTGGCCATGTACTAAGTTTGACAACCTGCAACTTCTCAATATCTTCTGTATATTCTTTTAATTGGTCAGTCAATTCACTTTTAATACTGCAGATAGCATTTTCAAAAAAGCGATCTTCTGTGTCAGGCCAATTTCTATCGGCTCGAAAAACGTCAATCCGATTCAGAGTAAAGAGCATACGTGCAGGGGAACCCCCTAAATCTTTTACCTGCTGTACAACTTCTTGCAGTAAACTTTTTACTTTATGTGCATCGGTTTCTGCACTATTGTATGTTACTATGCACAATGCCTCTCGGCACTGTTTAATAACATCTGCGTTACCTTGATCGCCCACATAAGCCAAACCAGGTAAATCAAGAATTTTTACCCTTGTTCCTTGTGGTAGTTCCAGTTTAGACTCTTTGACAAGCCTGAAAGGGTAAAATATTGTAGATTGTGGGCAAGCTAAATTCGGTTGTTTTTCTCTGTTTTCGATATAACTTATCATTACTTGGTATAAGCGCTGATAAATTTTTTCCTCTCTGATACCTCTCCACTCTCCACATTCCCACAATGCTCCTGGTGTTTCATGAATTATTAGACACTTTTCCTTGCTATATTCGATAGTGACTGCCCCAGCGCTCATTTCACTTACGGCTACGGGGACAATTTCGGCTCCACATAACAAATTTACCAAAGTGCTTTTCCCACTACTGGTGGTTCCTGTCGTCGCAAGAGTCAGAGTTGGATTACGGAGTGCCTCAACCAGAATGCTTAAAGCCTCGTCTAATTTACTGGAGAGCTTTTGTATCTCAGGCTGATATGTATCTGGTAAATGCTCGGAAATTTCTGTATAAAAATTATTCCAGTATTTAGCAAGCAGTTGAGCTTTGAATTCTACTTCGTCAAAAACTTTGTATAATTGTTTACTCATGTGTTAAATACTGGTGTTGATAGTGAATATGTATTCTAGGTAACATATTTGAGTCGCAAGTCATAGAGGGCGGACAGCAGCACTGTTTAATTATGACTCTAGGTATAATACTATAACCTGTCCAGAGACGATCGCACTTTCTTTATTTAAATAAAGTTATAAACAGGCTCTTCAGATTTTTGCTGGTATTCAATTAGATTATCAGCGGCCGTTTCTGAATCCAGGTCTAAAACGATCGCACACACGCCGAAGGAGCGCTCTAAATTGCGATCGATTATACCCATATTCCCCAACCCCGCTGATCGAAATCTCGCACAATTAGCCAACAATCGATCGACTAAAACAAACCTCATTACCAAGGATTGCCAATCATTCTAAAAGCAGACCAATAATAAGGATGAGAGAAATTCTGACTCGCCGTGTTTGCCAATTCCGGGGGTAACGGCAGATTGCCAACAGAAGTGTGCAGCATCCCCCCTTCAATTCGCACTTCTCCCCGCAACATCGCTAATTGCGCTTGCTGCAGTGCTTCTGCTTTAATCGGAGCAGTTTTTAACTGCGCGTAAAACTCCGTCATCAATCCCAAACTGCCCTCGTCGCTGACATACCAGAGAGTCGCCATCGCCGATTTAACCCCGGCTTGCACGGCTAACCCGCCAAACCCCAACTCGGCCTCTCGATCGCCCACAGCAGTCTTGCAAGCACTCAAAACTAACATTTCCACTTGCGGGCTGTGCCATCCCATTTGCCGCAACTGATCCAAACGCAATTTAGTATCCCACAACTGAATAAAGGATTGGCTGGGCTCTCCTGCTCGAAATTCGGCGTGAGTAGCCAAGTGAATCATCCCAAAAGGATACTGCTGGCGCTGCGATTTTAAATTAGCCAGGGTGAAAGCTTCGTTCAAGAAAGACTTGCCGGGCCACTGCTGCGGCGTGATTGTCGATACTTCTATTTCCACCGCAGGCAAAGGACTCATATCTGGAAATTGCGACGCCCCCATTGCCAGAACTTGGGTATTTTTGAAATTGGCGACGCTGGTATCTGTCAAACTGAGACTCGGCATCGATCCAACACTGTAACGCTCTACCAGAAAGCCTTTGCCGTCGTGCAGTGCACCCATCGGTATCGATCGCAACCCCATATCTGAGATAAAAGATAAATTCTCAATGCCTTTGGCTTGCAGTTCTGCTTCGAGCGGCGCTACCATCCACTGGTAAAGTTGCTGAGCCAAGGGCAAATAACTTTTAGTGTTGCGCTTTACCGGATTAGTCAGTTCATCGCGAAATTTCCGAACAGCTTCCATTACCTGGGCGCGAGAGGTTCCAGGGATGCGCTGGCGAACGGGCAAACCTTCCGGGGTGATCACCATCATTTCCAGTTCGTCAGAGGCTTGAATTTGCTGTTCTACGCGCAAGATGGGGGAACTGCCGTAAGGCCGATCGACTGTAGAACCCCTGGGTACAAAGCTGATATAAATGAGAGCTGGTTTGATGCCTGTGGCTTGTTGGACACTGCGAAGGGTATTTTGGGCATCTTCTAGGGTGGCGATCGCAGTTGTTGATGGCAAATTTAGGTAATCGGTAAACTCCCTGGTAAATCTCTCCTCCACGGGAAAAATAACGGCATCGACGTTAGTTGGCAACTTGGAAGCGTCAAGATTCCCAGATGCGGGAGGTGAAATGCGCTGTTGCAAGGAATTAGATATCTGGTTTTGCTCTTGCAAGCTGGGCGAAAATAAACGATTTGTGCTGGGTGGCTGGTTGGCAGCGAGCTCCGGTGTCGGTATCGGTGCGAGATTTATCGGCGCAGCAGCAGGCGCAACCACTGGATTTTGAGTAATTGTTGGTGCTGGTGGCACATTTGAGACTGGTGCTGGATTTTGAGTAATTGTCGGTGCTGGTGGCACATTTGAGACTGGTGCAGGGTTTTGAGTAATTGTCGTTGCTGGTGGCACATTTGAGACTGGTGCTGGCGTCGGCGTTAATGTTTGTGCGGGTGCGGGTGAGGGTGCAGGAGTTGGCGCGGGTGCGGGTGCGGGTGCGGGTGCAGGAGTTGGCGCGGGTGCGGGTGCGGGTGCGGGTGCAGGAGTTGGCGCGGGTGCGGGTGCTGGTGCTGGCGCTGGCGCTGGTGCTGGTGCGGGTGCAGGAGTTGGCGCTGGTGCTGGTGCGGGTGCAGGAGTTGGCGCGGGTGCGGGCGCTGGTTCCGGCGCTGGTTCCGGCGTTAGTGTTTGTAAAGGTGTTGGCGCTGGCGCGGGTGTTGGCGCGGGTGTTGGCGCGGGTGCGGGTGCGGGTGCTGGTGTTGGCGCGGGTGCGGGTGCTGGTGTTGGTGCTGGTGTTGGTGCTGGTGTTGGTGCTGGTGTTGGCGCTGGAGTTGGTGCTGGTGCGGGTGCGGGTGTTGGTGCGGGTGTTGGTGCGGGTGCGGGTGTTGGTGCTGGTGCGGGTGCGGGTGCGGGTGCGGGTGTTGGCGCTGGAGTTGGTGCGGGTGTTGGTGCGGGTGTTGGTGCGGGTGTTGGTTCGGGTGTTGGCGCAGGTGTTGGCGCAGGTGTTGGTGCGGGTGTTGGTTCGGGTGTTGGCGCAGGTGTTGGCGCAGGTGTTGGTGCGGGTGTTGGTTCGGGTGTTGGCGCAGGTGTTGGCGCAGGTGTTGGCGCAGGTGTTGGTGCAGGAGTTGGTGCGGGTGTTGGTGCTGGCGAGACAGAAGAAGCCGTAATGTTAATTTGGGTCGGCTGTACTATCTGAGGATCGGGGCTGAAATAACTTCCCTGTGTAATAACATTTTCCTTCTTTGGACCCCCAGTGGCAATGCTGCCAGCAGTACCGTTGAGTTTGTTATAGTCGGCCCCAACGCTGAAAGGAGTGTTCGAGGCTTCGCCATTGTGGCGAATGGTGATATCTCCACCATTGGCGCTACCAGTAGTGGATGCGGAAATGCTGCAAGCTTGCGACAAGCAATTGTTATCGTTTGTGAAAGTGCCTGTAGCTCGGAAATTACCGCCGGCTGTAATGTCAATCTCTCCTCCGCCTGTTCGGCCTTCGGTGTTGATATGGGTTACTTGGATATCGTTGCGGGCGTTGAGAGTGACTGCCCCTCCTTGTTTTTCTTGGGAGTTGGCGTCTATGGACCCTGTTTGAATGCTGCTTGAGGGTGCTGCAATACTAACGTCTCCGGCGTTGCTGGTTTTGTCGATCGACCCTGCCTTGATATTGCCTGTTTCTACTTTTCCGGTACGGCTGGTGACGGTGATGTTGCCGCCTGCGGTGGTGTCGGAATGGGAGTCGAGATCGACAGTGCGAATGTCGCCACTAGCTTGTAGGGCGATTGGGCCGCCTTGGGAACTTGCCAGGTTTCCGCTGACTGTAATGGTGTTGGCTGCTTGAATGTCGATCGCCTGAGCGTTTGCATCTTTTAGTGCCACGTCCCCCGCAGCTAATGCTCGGTTAGAGGCCGTGAGTACCACTTCACCGCTGGCATTGACGCTGATGCCTGTAGCGTTTGTTTCACCAATGCCGGTGAGCAGTTCGGGCAAGGATGCGATCAAGAATGTCGAAGCTGTTGGCGCTGTTCCTGGGCTCGTCGCTGAGGGCGGCTCGATTTCCAAACTCAGCAAATTGCCTCGCTGGCTGACGCGGACTAAATTTTTCCCGATGACTGATGCTACGGTAATTTGACCGCCGGGGGCAGAAAGGCTGCCGGTGCCGACAACTGTGCCACCCACCAAGGTTAAGTTCTGCCCTGACTTGACTGCTAAGTCTGCCGTGCTGATAATTGCCCCTGCTCGATCGGCCCCAAAAGTAAAGGAATTGGGCGCGCCTGTCAGAGATGCGTAAGTGCTACTACCGACAGCGTTAAACGAGTTTGAACCAAATCCAATAGCGGTGGCGGTGGTTGCTGTGAAAGAAGCCGGCACGTTTAAGCTGGCACTGTTGCCAAATATGATGCCGGATGGATTCATCAGAAACAAGTTAGAGTTGCCGCCGGTTACTTGAATTAAGCCGTTAATAATCGACGGGTTGCCGCCGCCTATGCCCGCTAAAATGTTGCGAATGTTGGGGTTTGATATAAAGTTGGCAATCTGATTTTCCGACAAGCCGAATTCTTTAAAGCTGTGGAAAAGATTTTGTCGATCGCTCGATAATTGTCCGCCTTCAATATCGAAGCGAGTTGGCTGCCCAGGAGTTCCGTTTTGCGCTGCGGGAGTGACGGTAGTACCCGTTGCGTCCGCCGCTGGAACAATTGTTTGACCTTCGGCTTTTGCTTGCCAAAAGTAAAGATTTATTAAGACTATTTGCAGAGCAAGTGCCAGTTTGCTTATTCTTGCTTTTGATAAAAATTTCGACTTTTTTTGAATATTTTTGACGGCTTTCATAGGTTTTTAATGGGTAAAATATATAAATCACAGAAATTAGGTAAAGAAATCGGCTTTTTAGAAAAAACTTGGGTTGACGGCTGTGTCACTAAATATCTGCACATCTCTGCTGTGTCTGGTCAATGTGCATAGAAGATTGGAAATCCACCCCTCATTTTCAGAGGGGTATTAGTGAGTTATTCTGTGAGTCTTATTGCTAAGTAAGCTTGACCTGGTAAATGTTCACATTCCCTTGTTAGGAAAGCGATACGCTTTATCAACCTGTTTACTCGTTCCTTAATCGCCTTCGACACTGCATAATGCTGGTGTTTGCATCACGGTGTTATGGCCAGATGAAAGTGGTCAGTTAAGACGCTTGACGGCAGGTTCCGATGTTGTACAGGTGCTGACTAGAAATGCCAATATCTGCATAGGTTTTTCGGAACAGTTGAAGACGCTATATTTATGAAGCAACCGGGTTACTGACTGCAAGTACATTTAGGAGTCAATGGGTAGAATTTGCCTCTGCTTTTGCAATTTTCTCAGCGTATCTTCTCCACATTCTAAATATAACTTGAAATGCCTAGGCTCTGTATCTTCCGCATGACATATTAATAAAAAATAACAAAAACGGCTTTCCTAGAGGCTATCCGACGCCTAGAAACCCGGTTTTTTAAATATTATTGATAGTCTGAAGGAAGGATGGGGGTTCAAAAACTAGGTTTCTGCGTCCAAGACTAACCGGGAAACATCCCAAAATATTTTATACACAACAAAAAATACTATATGCTTGCCGAAAATTAAAATTATGGAAAGAAGAAATGAGAAGGAGTCAAAAGAAAGAATTCAGAAGGTAGAATACCCCCTGCCTCCAGTGATAGTTAAGGGTCACGGAAAGAATTTTTGTGATCCACGATTAAAATCGGGGCTTTAAACCTCGATTCTCGATCCTGTCGCACAGAATCCCTTCTGGATTCTGGCTGCTGAATTCTTCTTCAGTAAGTCAAATTGTTAGAGTGTTCAGAAACCCGGTTTATTTAAAAAACCGGGTTTTTGGGTTTATTTGTGTGAGCTTTTGTGAAGTAAAACTCCTTAAATCCGGCTCTATTTCCTTCTTGCAGTCAACTCCACTATTGCAGATTTTGAGCTGCTGCTTTTCGGTTTTAATCGATCGCCCTGTGGGTGTTTAAGGGGGTGTGCAGGCGGATTTGTGGCAGGATTTAAGAGTTAATTGGGTGAAGTTTGGACAGTGGGCGAGGGACTGGGTGAAGCAGAGCGCGGTGAAGCAGGGCGCGGTGAAGGATTTGCAGAAGGAGTGGATGGGGTGGATTTTTTGAGACCGACAAAAGCGTCATAACGGGTGGTACGATCGCCAATGACGGCCGCTGTAACGCCGATCGACCGCGTGGCGTCTATCCACATTTTTTGGTTGGGAGGAAACTCCGGCAAAGCTAGGTTTTTCGGGTTAAACGCACTCTCGGTGTCAATGAAGAAATTGCCGTTGTGGGGTTTAAGTTCCGATCGGACAGTCTTCTGGAACAGTTCGCTGCTTAAAAGCGGACTTTTCGGTTCCGGAACGATCGAATCAACCACGGGAGCTCCTACTGTCATAAACGCTACATTGTTCATCCAGCCGCGAGTTACCGTAATCCCTCCAAACGGCGATGTCCATTTAATCGCCGGTTTACCGCCGACTTGAATTTCCTCCACTCTAAATCCTTTACTTTTCATGGTTTCATCAAGCTGTTTCAGGGATTTGTTCGCTGCGCCCTGGTTGTTTGTTTCCACCATAAATACAAATCCGGCAGCAAATTTGTCTCGGGGATTCTGGGCGGGCGCTGGTATTAATGATAGAGAAAATTCTCCCGCCATCCAGTTCATCAAGTCTTTATCTAAATCCAAGCCGGTAGTGGATTTTAAACCTGTGCGTAAAACTTGGGGATTAATTGGGGAAATCGGGTTTGCATCGGCTCCTAATACGTAGTCTTGCCACAAACGCTGCAAGTTGCCGCCGGATACCATCATTATTGTATTGTTTGGCAGGCGGTTAACCATTTTTAGAGCATTGTTTTCTACTGCTATCCTTCTGGTAGAATCTGGTTTTAGCCAAGAGACTGATTTGAAGGCAATTCCTTCTACATCCAGCGTCGCTGTGGTGGCAAATCCCTGATTTTGTTGCAATTTTTCGAGGCTTTCTGGCGAAATTTCACGGGCTGAGTTGGCGGCCGCATAGGCGGTGGCAACGGGCATATTGACGTAGATTTGACCGAAGGCGCCCGGACTTTTTATTTTGTCTATGGCGTCTGCATAGCCAGGGGTTTTTGCTAGGGAAGGTTCGCCTTTGTAGGTGTCGATTATTCTGTCTGTAGCGCTAGGATCTGTGGTGACTGCTAGATAGCTTGTGCCGAGTACCGCGACGGAGAAATTGCGATCGGGTACGCCTTGAGTTTCTGTGACTTGCACACCTTTATAATTACGCTCAACTATTTTTCCTTGGCTGAGGGGTCTGGATTTTGCTAATAATTCTTTGGCTTTGATCGGGTTGGCAATTGGCAGGATAATTGCCACTGACTGTTGAATTGGCGGAGATGGGGGCGCGTTGGGTGCCGGCGAGGGGGCTGGTATAGCTATTTTGTTGCGGAGAAAGGCTACCATTGCTGTGTTACCAACCCAGGGTTGAATGTCTTGCTGGTAGGCGTAGCCGTTGCTTGTGAGCAGGCGATCGCGCATTTCCGTTAAAAACCTCTCAAACGAAGCTTTTGACTCCGGCGTGCCAAATTCTCGCAGTCTATTCCACTGCGATTCATCGGTGGTGATGGATAGGGCCATCATCGTATCTTGCGGGACAACCGTTGCCCCCGGCGGCAAATCTTTGGCGGGCCCACGGGAAATGACGAGGTAGTAGGTGACAAAGCCTAAACCGATCAGAAGTGTGGCGGCTCCGATCGTAAACAACAGGGAAGATTTATCTTTCTTAAACATTATTCGTAAGGTTCGGGTGCTCGCAACATGATAGATTATTTTCTTGGCTCATGTAGCAGATACATTAGCAGATACATTTAACCGGGCAAATTTAGGAAAGTTGAGTGTTGAGTGTTGACTGTTGACTGTGAGCCGAAAAACAAATGATGGTTGAGTGTTGACTGTTGACTGTTGACTGTGAGCCGAAAAACAGAAAATTGTGCTTATATTTGGTGGCAGATTGAAGGAGACTTTACCAGAACGATGCTACCGGATTTGATATAAGTCCGTGTAAGGAAACCCAACACAAAAAATGTGTCAAGACTTTGGTGAAATGGTATTAACTGAATCAGTTTCTGGCCTTAAAGTCTTTAAAGATTGTTTGAAACGAGTACATCAGCCGGTGGACATCGTTTGTGGCTCTAGGAAAAATGTTGAGTTCCCATTTTTTGCGAGCAGTAGTTAGCAGTTTTGCTATGGGTTGGGAGTAACTGTTAGAAATGAAATAGCTGCCGCCTTCGTAGCGAATGTCTGACGCTAAGCCGATAACAGCACCAGCCATTTCTAGTTTTAGTTCCGAGGTGCTGTGTTCCGATTTTACTGCTAAAATTACCTGCGAGTGTCGGGGTTCGCGGTTGAGCAAGCGGCAGATATTTGCTTCTTTTTGGTACAAAATTAAAACGTTACAGTTGTGCAAAACTCCGGCTCTACCTTGGACTTTTACTCCTAGGTGAACTTCCAGGGCTGGTTTGTCGGGAAATTCCACAACAGCATGAGTGTATGGATGTGCACTTCCGTGGATTTTTCCCGCTGTCTTTCTAAATGTTAAATATTTCGGTGTTTCGTCGTCTAAAACATTGTTGTAATAAATAGTACCGCCTTCATTAGCAACAGCTTTTAGCAAGATGGTGAAGAGGTAAGTATCAAAAATTCTGGCTTGTTCTGCCGCTGTGTTAAACTCTGGATCGATTGAGCTTTTTAATTTGCTTTTAATTTCGGAATTGATGGCGTAGTTGGTGGGCCCAGAGGGCAGTTTTTCCAGCAAGTGCTTGAGGGCGATCGCCTGTTTGTGACGGGGGGCTGTGACGCTGGAAGTAAACTCGATTGTTTGGGCAGTTTCGGAACCTGAATTGGCAAATGTAATTTTTGTGCCGAGGGGAGAGGTTTCTGATTCTACTTTCAAGAAATAAGCAATTTCGTCTTCCATTTCGGAAGTGTTCACCGTCGCTTGTTCGACAGCATCAATTAATAGCAAAAGTTGTTCTTTTGCGGTATAATCTTCTATCTTGAGCAGGGGTGTTTTTCTTTTGAGCGATCGCTCTTCAATTACTTTGCCTATCTCTACAGTATCCGCTACTTGTTGAACGACCCAACTCAAATTAAACTCATCCAGAATTGCCGCCAGTTCTTGATAGAGTTTGGCGTACTCGATCTCGTCCATAATTGTTTCTGCGCTGCACACTATTTTGATTATACAAGCAGATTTGATTTTTTGGTCAATGGCTTTTGAGCAACTACGCAGATTGCCTGTAATGGCGGATTGGTGAAGTGTTCGAGTGTCCCAATGGGGAAAATTTTTCTCTTCCGCGAACATCCATCCGTTACATCCGTTAAATCCCGTACACTGCTGGTTGCCGAACTTGCTGCTGCTTGAGAGAGACAATTGGGAGTAAGCTATTCTACGACATTTGTAGCGATCGAACTATGGCAACTATCAACGACAACTACCTCAAACTCAAAGCTGGCTACCTGTTTCCCGAAATTGGGCGCAGGGTGAAAGCCTTTGCAGAGGCGAATCCCGAAGCGCCCATCATTCGGCTGGGGATTGGCGACGTGACTGAACCGCTACCGGAAGCTTGTCGCCAAGCGATGGTGAAGGCGGTGGAAGACATGGGCTCGCGGGATAGCTTTAAAGGATACGGCCCGGAACAAGGTTATGAGTGGCTGCGGGAGAAAATTGCCGAGCACGATTTCAAGTCGCGGGGATGCGATGTTGATGCTTCGGAAATCTTTATTTCTGATGGTTCTAAGTGCGATTGTGGCAATATTCTCGATATCTTTGGCAACAATAACACGATCGCAGTTACCGATCCAGTTTATCCGGTGTATGTAGACACTAACGTGATGGCTGGACACACGGGAGATGCCAACGAAAATGGCGAATACGGTGGCTTAGTTTACCTGCCAATTACAGCGGAAAACAATTTTACTGCCGAAATTCCCACCGACAAAAAAGTCGATTTAATTTACTTGTGTTTTCCGAATAACCCGACGGGGGCAACTGCAACCAAGGAACACTTGCAAGCTTGGGTAAATTATGCTAAAGCTAACGGTTCGATTATTTTCTTCGATGCGGCTTACGAAGCGTATATTACCGATCCGAGTTTACCGCATTCTATCTACGAAATTGAAGGGGCGCGGGATTGTGCGATCGAATTTCGTTCTTTTTCCAAAAATGCTGGTTTTACGGGTACTCGCTGTGCGCTGACAGTTGTACCGAAGACTTTGACTGGAAAAGCAGCAGATGGTTCCGATGTCGAAATTTGGAAGCTGTGGAACCGCCGCCAATCTACTAAGTTTAACGGCGTTTCTTACATCGTGCAGCGCGGTGCTGAGGCGGTTTATTCTGAGGCTGGCAAGGCACAGATTCAGGCATTAGTCAATTTTTACATGGAAAATGCTGCGATTATTCGCGAGAAATTGACAGCGGCGGGAATCCAGGTTTTTGGTGGCGAAAATGCACCTTATGTGTGGGTGAAAACGCCTCACGGTTTGTCGAGTTGGGATTTCTTTCAGAAGTTGCTGGAAACTTGCAATGTGGTGGGAACTCCAGGTTCTGGTTTTGGTGCGGCGGGTGAGGGTTATTTCCGCATTTCGGCGTTTAATAGTCGGGAGAATGTGGAGGAAGCGATGAGACGGATTGTGGAGAAGTTTAAGGTTTAAAATCATCTTCTGCTTAAACTGAAAGGCCCCCAGTCCGCCAGGGAATGAATTCCCTGGCTAATAGCTAAAGTCCTCTGGAGAGGACTAATGAGTTCTTCAGTCCTCTTCAGAGGACTTTAGCTTTGAGACAGGGGTTTCAACCCCTGGCGGACTGCCGGAATCAGCGAAAAAGCATTAATTTAATATGTTGTGGAACAGGCCGGAAAGTCTGTTCATGAAAATAGTAAAAGATGTGAGTTATAATCTAAAATGATTGTGGCTCAGGGTTTAAATAAAAAATGCAACCCAACACCAGGAGTTTATTATGCACTTGCTACGAGTTCAAGTTCCTGACTTTCGCGGTTTAAAGGACATTGACATCACTTTTGAAAAAGATTTTTTTCCTAAAATTTTTCCGCTGGGAAGTCAAAATGGCGGCGGGAAAAGTACGCTGTTGCAGTTAATTTTTGGGTTGCTGCACTGTTCTGTGGATGACGATAAAAAACCATTTTTACAAAACTTGATACAAGGATTTAAAGTGGCTGAGGGAGAAGATAAAAAAAACTTAGCAATTATTGATATTTGGAATGAAAAAAAAATAGTTCAAATTATTTTTTTTGCTTGCAAAAATTCTTTTCTCAAAAAGTCCGCGTCTTTAAATATTAAAATCAAAAATACAGAAGATATCACTTTTTATCCTGTAACACAATTTAAAGGAATGGAAAAACAAATTGCCGATTTAGAAGCAGTAAATAATAGCTTAACACAGAGTAGTCATCGATTAGATACAATCAAAAACATTGAAGACAATGAACAAAGGTTTGACACGGCTAAAAAAGAATTTATGTGGATTCAACAATTGGTATCAAATTCAAGAGTTTCAGCATTAATATCTGTTGTCAACTCCAAAAAAAATGTATCTATTAAAGAAATTGAAAGGTTTCAAGACGAAATAAAATACAGACTACAAGAAGTTGAAAATAATCTAAATAATTTGAAAAGTACCTATAGAAGCTGTGAGGAAGTTTGGAAAAAGATCGTTGAACATTTAACAGAAAAAAATATGACATATATATGTAACTATTCAAGTGGAAAAAATTCAAATGATCAGCAAAATGAAGCTTTACTCTGTAATTTAATTAATATAGATAGGAAAGAAACCAACGATTTTTTAAACAGACTTTCAGAAAAAATATTTTTAGCAGCTCCCTCCACACAAGTTTTTCTATTCCTAGATAGATCTGCTAGAGAACTATTATTTAAAAGTCATAGTCAGACAAATGAGCATTATTTCGATAAAATTAAAAAATCAAAATCTCAATTAAAAGGATTTTTTACTTATGACTTCCTGGATGTAGATTTACTCATTGAAGCCTTTAAAGCTGCTATAGATAAAGATATTAAAGAAGCTAGAGAAACAGGTAAATATGGTAACAGCTATCAAACCTTAGTAAATGAATTAAGCTTTTTATTAAGCTGTAAAACAATAAATATTGACAAAGACCTTTCGGGAGTAAATTTAAAATTAGAGAAAAATGGTGAAACTATAGAACTATATCCAGAAGATTTAAGTCACGGCGAACTAAAAAGACTCAGCATTTATCTATGGCTCAAGTTCCGCAACATAGAAGATGCTATTGTTTTGATGGATGAAATTGAAATAGCTTTTCATCCAGATTGGCAATATCAAATTATATCAGACCTCAAAGAGTGGACTCCCAGCAATCAATATATTCTAGCAACTCACTCCTACGCATTGTGTGAAGCTTTGACACCAGCTCACGTTAAAGAAATCGAGCCAAAACTGCTCAAACAACAATCTAATATTACAAATGAGTCTTAATCCAGAACAGCTAAAACAACATTGTGAGGCAATTCTTCAATCTCACAGAATTAACAACAGAATTGTGGTGCTATGCGAAGGCCCTATTTCCGATATCGAGGGTAGGCGATCGCCTCAAGCTTATAAAAAAATGGAGGAAATGCCGGATGCCAACTTTTATAAGGCTTGCGTTCCGAGATGGTGGAGAGAAAAGCTGCCACAATTTTTCAACTGTGGCGATCGCGCAAGTGTAATAAATACTTATTTGAAGCTTTTAACATTACACAAACAGGATACCGCTAACTCGTATTTAGAGCCCGATCGACTTTTTGCAATGATAGATTTGGACTTGCACCTGCAAAAGATTGATGATTACCCTTTTCCCGATACAGAAGCAATTTTTTGCGATCTTTACGAAAAATCGGAGGTGCGATCGCAAAATGCAAAACGGCACCGGATATGGATTACAGGGTTAATTCATAAAGAAGCATATTTTCTTACACCTGAGCTTCAATCAATATTTGATGATTATCCTCATCCTCCGATGTATCAGGATAATCCTGTTGAAGTGAATAGTATTTATATGGATATGGCTGATAAAATTAGTAGCGATCCCGACTTGAAGAATAACCTTAACATACAGAGAGCGCTCAATCGCATCAATCATTGTTTAAATTGTGCGGACTTAAATAGATTACAAGATTCATGGAAAACTGAGTTTCAAAATACCTCCGATGAAACGTGCAAGCATCAATTAATTATGGCTTTGCTCACAATTAAAAAAGCTAAGGATTATTGGGGAGAAATCAAGCCACCCGTTGACTGGAGCGGTAACGATCGCCAATTTAGAGACCAACTCTCGTTAAAAATTGGGGAATTTTATTCCCAGCAAAATAGCGATGTTAAGTATCATATTCCTTTTTTTTTCAAAACATTGCATGACTTCGTTTAAATAAAACACATCGATTATAATGTTTCATTTTCTATCCATCAGCATCGCTAGGAAAACCAAATTGATCGGGTAATTCAGCAGAGGTAATTTGCAGAATCTCTAGCAACTTCTTGTATTGAACAGGCGTTAGCTTCGGTACCGATCGCCCGGATTCCCAGTTCCTTACCGTCGCTTCCGTGACTCCAAGTGCTTCTGCTAGCTGCTTTTGAGTCAAAAACCGCTGAACTCTCAGTCGCATTAGGGGCGATCGCTCGGCTCTTTCTGAGATTTCCATAGGCTATTTGTTACTTTATGTTAAAAAATGCACGGTTTTATTAAATACGTTGACGCATACCGTTATTTAATTTACGCTTATAGCAAGAGAGATTACACAGCACCAGCTAAGCCACTTGTGCTTTAGGGGAATTGCTGTCTTTTCTTCAACTTGTTATTGTACGCGGTTTTACCGTTACAAAGCATCAAACCTATCCAAAATTATCAGTCAAAGCTATGTTGCAAGATTCATCATCGAACCAAACATCGCCCAATGTTTTAACCAACCAAACCTTTGAGGGCGATCGCGAAGCAGTCCGTCACGTCATCATCGGTTCGCCGCTGGGGGTACGCCGAACTATCCACCAACTGCACGCATTGCGCTACGAAGAAGCTGTTCGTTGGACTCATCCGATCGCCATTCCCGACAACCGCATCATTATTACACCCGATCAGGGAGAAATCATGAGTCTGTTAGTCAAATTAATCCGCCTGCAATGAAGTCTAAATGTGCGATCGATGTTTCTAGAATTGAGTCAAAAGTGCGATCGCGAATCTCTTCTCGTTCCCCGTGCTAAACTCAACAGATATATCCAAAAACTATTGTGGGGTAGGCATCCTGCCTGCCCGCACAAACTTAACAACTAGCTCGCAATTCAGCTTATGATTGTTATCACCCCCGTCCTAAAACCCGTTAGCCAAATAACGCTTTCTCCCGGTAGTGTCGGAACTATTCCCAATATAACTTGGCTGGAATTTGAGTCGATTTTGCAGGAATTAGGGGAAAAACGAAGGACCAGAATTGCCTACAGCAACAGTACCTTAGAAATTATGGTTCCCTTACTAGAACGCGAAATTCCGAAAGATTTAATTTCCGATATTGTAAAAAATTTACTCAAGTCAGCGGGCAGAAGATATGAACCCTTTGGTTCTACTACTTTCAAACGGGAAGGTGCAGCAGGAGTTGAACCTGATGCTTGCTTTTATATTCTAAATTATCAGCGGATGATTAGCCGCCGCCGACTTTTACCGGACGACCCGCCGCCCGATTTGGCAATTGAGACGGATGTTACTTCTAAAACTAAGATCGATGCCTATAAAATTATTGGAGTTCCAGAAGTATGGGTTTATGACAGCGGCAGACTTCGCATTTATTTGCTGCAAGATGGAGAGTATGTAGAATCGGATATTAGTCCGAATTTTCCAGAAATCGCGATCGCACAACTTATCCCCACTGCGGTAGAACGTGCTTTACAGGTGGGAAGTTGTCAAGCGCTAGAAGAATTTGAAAGTGCGATCCTCTCCGAGGGCTTCGCTAACGGCTAAACTCCTAGGATGCGTTACGCACTTCGCACTTCGCATCCAAAAAATCACACACTTACTGCCAAATTGTCAACCCCTAAAGGTCGATAAATTGTATCTCTTTGCTGATAACTCCGCCCCAAAGAACGAATCGCATTTTGCAAATCTTCGACAGATTGACAACTGCCGCCAACCGCACCGGCCATCGTTGTAATATGCTCTTCCATCAATGTACCGCCGATGTCGTTGCAGCCCCATTTCAGCGCTTCTGTAGCTCCATCTAAACCTAATTTTACCCAACTCGGCTGGTGATTGGAAATCAAATTGCCTAAGAAAATTCTCGATACAGCGGTGAGTAACAATGTATCTGCTAAAATTGGTTGGTCGCGGCCGACTCGACTCCGCAAAGGAGCCGGTGCTTCCTGTCCGACAAATGGTAGTAAAATAAATTCTGTAATGCGTGCCCCATAGTTTTGGTCGATCGCAGCTTGTTGGAGCGATCGCACTTTTTCTAAATGCAAAACCTGCTGTTGGGCCGTCTCAATATGCCCGCAAAGCATCGTACTCGTTGTCGGCAAACCCAGACTGTGAGCAGTTCCCACAATTTCCAGCCAAGTTGCCGAATTTAGTTTTTCCGGGCAAATCACCCGTCGCACAGAATCGTCGAGAACTTCCGCCGCGGTTCCCGGCATCGAACCGACTCCCGCATCCTGCAAAGCCGAAATTACATAGCTGAAACTAAGATTATCTTCTCTGGCAATAAATTCTATTTCTTGCGGCGAAAAAGCGTGCAAGTGCAACTGAGGAAACTTATCCTTAATAGTTTTCACCAATTGTAGATAATAAGGTAAAAATGCGCCGTTCAGCTTAGCTTGAAGATTTAAGCCCCCCTGCATACAAATTTCCGTTGCACCCCGCTGCACTGCATCAGTTGCCTTTTCCTGAATTTGAGCTGCATCTAACCAAAAAGCACCCTCATCTCCCTCGTCGCGGCGGAATGCACAAAAACTGCAATGCTGCTCGCAAATGTTAGTAAAGTTAATATTCCGATTGATAACGTAGGTGACAGTATCCCCTGATTGTCGGCGGCGGAGCAAGTCAGCGGTTGTTTGAATAGAAGCTCGCACGTCTGGATCTCTTTGCTGCAAAAGTACCAAGGCTTCTGCAGCAGAAATGTTATAACCTTGTAAAACTCGATCGAGAATTGCATCCACAGTTTTCTTTTTAACTCAGCTACAGAATTACTGACTAGAATTAAGCCGTTTTTATATTTTAACTAATCAATTATGGAGGAACGATATTTTACAATCTCAAGTGCTACCAAACTATTCTTAACTTTCTGAACACTCAAATTATGGGCAGCTACCAACCAAATCAGGTCTTGCCAGTGCCGTCGGGGCCTTTGCAAATTCCTGCTATACAGACTTTCGGTTCAACTTTTGTAAACGCAGGCACACCACCAATTTATTTTTCCCTGGTAATTCCCACGTACAACGAGCGCAGGAATATCCAGAGTATTGTGGAAAAATTGAGCCAATTGCTTGATGGTATCCTTCCCCGCAACTACGAATTAATTGTAGTCGATGACGACAGCCCCGATCGCACCTGGGAAGTCGCCCTGTCCCTGACACCGGAATATCCGCAATTGCGGGTAATGCGCCGGGAAGAGGAGCGGGGACTTTCCACAGCGGTAATTCGCGGATGGCAGGTCGCTCGCGGTGAGGTTTTGGGCGTCATCGATGCCGACTTGCAGCATCCCCCGGAGACGCTGTTGCAGCTTTTAGCAGAAATTCAGCGGGGAGCAGATTTAGCTGCTGCCAGTCGTCACGTGGGCGAGGGTGGGGTGAGCGACTGGAGCGTTGTCAGGCGATTTTTATCGCGGGGCGCTCAAACCGTGGGGTTGGTGATTCTGCCGGGAGTGGTGGGCCGAGTTTCCGATCCGATGAGTGGCTATTTTATGGTGCGCCGCAGTTGCATAGCCGGCAAAACCATGAATCCTGCTGGTTACAAAATATTGATTGAAGTGCTCGGCAGGGGGGACATCCGCTGGATTGGAGAAGTTGGTTACGTGTTTCAGGAGCGGCAAGAAGGCGAGAGCAAAGTTACCTGGAAACAGTATATTGACTATTTGCGACATTTGCTTCGGTTGCGGCTTGCCCGCTGGCCGATGGGCCGATTCCTGCGGTTTGGCGTGGTTGGTTTCAGCGGTGTGTTTGTCGATATGGGAGTTTTTTGCCTGCTGCGGACTGTCCTTGGTTTGGGGCTGACTCGCAGTGCAATCTTTTCTGCTGAAGTGGCAATTATCAATAATTTCTTGTGGAATGATTTATGGACTTTTCGTGATATTTCTAAGCGGCAGCCTGGAAACCGCCAGCGCTTGAAACGGCTGTTGAAATTTAATGTGATTTGTTTGATTGGCTTGATTATAAATGTGCTGCTGGTGAATCTGCTGTTTAATGTTTTTAAGGTAAACGAATATTGCGCTAAGTTGATTGCGATCGCGACTGTGACTCTGTGGAATTTCTGGATCAATATGAAACTGAGTTGGCGGGTGACGGACGTTCAAAAATAGCTTTTAGTTTGGTTACTTGTTAGTTCTTATTAGAACTGACAACTAACCACTGACAACTGCCAACTGCCAACTGCCTTTAGATGACTGAATTAATGATTAAGAACAAACAACTGTTGTTGCTATTTCTATGGACTGCGATCGCCTTTATTTTGCGCTTTGCCAATTTGGACTTGAAACCGCTGTGGACGGATGAGTTTTCTACTCTAGTGTTTAGTTTGGGCAACAGTTTTCGCGGTGTGCCGATCGATCGCGCGATCGACCTTTCTACATTATTACAACCCCTACAATTGCGCCCCGATGCTGACACCGCCGACGTGCTCCGCAATTTGCTGCTAGAAAGCAACCATCCACCAGTGTATTTTATGCTCGCCCACTGGTGGATGCGACTGTTTGGGCCGACCGAGGATAGTTTAGTTTGGATAGGGCGAGCTCTTCCTGCATTATTGGGCGTGATTTCAGTTCCAGCTATCTACTTTTTGGGGAAATTTGCTTTTAGTTCTCGTTTAGTCGGTCAATGTGCAGCCGCGATGATGGCAGTTTCTCCCTACGGCATTTATCTCGCTCAAGAAGCTCGCCATTACACTTTAGGAATCTTATTAGTTATTGCCTCTCTTTTTTGCCTCATATTAGCCGCAAAAAAGCTGCAACAGCGCGCTCCTCTCCCTATTTGGGCGGTGCTACTTTGGGTAGTTGTTAATTGTTTGGGAATTGCGGCTCACTATTTTTTTACACTGGCTTTGTGTGCGGAAGCAATAGCATTAATTGCTGTAATCTGGCAGCAGTTTAATGGAAATTTGCCAATTGACAACAGCCAGCAGCCTAATATTTGGCAATTTCAAATCCTCTGGCGGTTTTTCGCAGTAGCGATCGGTACTTTAGCTGGCGGTTTAGTTTGGTTGCCGGTATTTTTGTCCAATAAATACGGCAGCGAACTAACTAATTGGATTGTCAGCGGCGATCGCACATTTTTAAATTGGATCGCGCCGATTTTTCAAGCTTTAGCTGGATGGATCACTGTCATCTCTCTGCTGCCGGTGGAATCGCCAAATTTGGCAGTAGTAGTAGCATCGGCGATCGTAATGGCAATATTTTTGATCTGGGCGCTTCCCCTGCTGCGAGGCGCTCTTAAAACTTCCTTAAAAACAACCGATACTCGTTTAGGTACTGTTATTTTCGGCGGATTTGTGCTAGGAGCCATTTTCCTATTTTTCAGCTTTGCATATATTCTCGGAATTGACCTAACTCGCGGCGCACGATACAATTTCGTCTACTTTCCGGGGGTGATATTGCTTTTAGGAGCAACCTTGGCGGTTATTTTTAACACACCTACAGCAAAAAGTCAATCGTTTAATTTACGGGCGATCGAAGTTCCGGGCAAAAAAGCAGTGGTGCTAATTTTAGCAATGGGTTTTTTTAGCGGTGTCACAGTAAATTCCAATCTCGGCTATCGCAAATATTACAAACCCGACCTTTTAATTCCGATTATTCGCGAATTATCGAAAGTTCCCGTGTTAATTGCCACTACTCAAAAAACTCATGTAGAAATAGGAGAGTTGATGGGGATAGGGTGGGAATGGGAAAGAAGTTCGGCAACGGATTTTGTAGGGGATGTAGCTTATGTAACGGATGTAATGAAGAAAGAAGAAGTTAAAGCCTTTGATTCTCCGCTGTTTCTTTTGGCTAATCAGAGAAGGGATGCCCCGGAAATAGCGGCAGGGACACTTGACAAAACACTCAGTCAATTAGAACGTCCGCTTGATTTGTGGTTGGTTAATTTTCGCGCACCTGTCAATCTAGAAGGACAAAAATGTCAGGTTGAATCGCGCGATTTCCCTGCGGTGGATGGGTATGAATATCACGTTTATCATTGTTCCTGATTTGGCGAGCGCCTGCAACTCCGGTCCGATTTTAAAAATATAATACGATCGAGAAGGTAGATAGATAAACAAGTTTATGACTCAAGAAACTACTATTACTAAAGCTATTACCAAATTCAGTGAGAGCTGTAGTAAGTTCAATTTAACTAGGAAATTCCTTTTCTGAAGTATCTGTCTCGAATTTCCACATGCCTCGCTAAGAAACGCTCTAGTTCTAACCTAGACCAACAATCTGTCTCAATACGTTTATTGCTAGCAATACCATCCAGCTTGTCGTAGAGCGTACTATCAATAACGCCGCTAGTCATTACACAGAATCCACCTGCTCCATACTGGTCTACAGTATCGGAAACTTTAATTTTAGTACCTGTGAGCGAACTACTATCCCGAATCAACTTACACTGTACAATCCACTTAACAGTATTTTTACCAATCCGCTCAGGTTTTTGAAATTCTATATCTCTACCCCCATCACGAGATCGAGATTTTCCCATTTTTCGGATGTTACTCGGCTGATGGTAGTATTCGATAATGTCGTAGCAAAGCTGTTCAAACAGTTCATCATCAAGCTCATCCCAAGGACAAGCAATCTCAGTGGGTTTTCCTAGCAGTATTCTTGCTCTCTCTGATAGTTTCGTAATTATATCTAAATACTTTTCTATAACTTCATTTTTAATTCTCCCTATGGAATCCTCGAAAAAAACATACTGAGTAACTTCATCACATACTATTAAAATATTTCCCTCCGTAGACAATAGTAACTTTTCAATAGAGCCAATATTATTATAAAAGTGTCGATATTCTTTAATTCCCGACTGACTTCTTCTGCCTTCACAGTCAATACTTGTAAACCAAACATCTCGCGCACATTCTCGCGCATTATATATGTTATTTAGAGGATAAAGGACTATATTAGCTTTATTAAAAACAATCGGAGCAAGTTTTAATGATGATATCTGTTCTGCCGCTTCTAATGAGGGTAAATTATTCCTGAATCCACCATATTTTTTGAGCAGTTCTTCAACAGGTGCATTGAGCGGAACTATCCAAGCGTTGCTAGAAATATAAAAATCATAACCGACGTTATTACTTGCAAATGAACGCCAGAAACCATAACGCCACTCAGGATGATCGTTGTATAATTTTTTAATAAGTTTATCTCGTTCTTCCTCTTCTTCATCTTCGTATAAATAATCTATTCCTACCACGAAATTAGCCAGGTATGAGTCAGCCAACTCAGGAAAAGAAAGCGGAATTTTTTCTAGATTATCTACAAATAATTCATACATATTTTGGAGTTCAGTATCTAAGTCATCCCAAACTACATCCTCATCAAATGCAGGTAAAATTAAACATAGATATTGAGTTAAACCTATTAAATCTTTAGGTCTAAAAACAAAACAGACTTTAACGGGGAAATTTGTATAGTCCATTTGAAAAGAAATAGGCTGGCAAAACCTAGCTATATTTTCTCCGACAAATAAAGCCCAGAGATAATCGTATGCTAAATCTTGAGGATATTGTGAGAAATTTACTGATTTGCATGGAACTTCCCAAACAATATCTTCTAAAGCATTAACAAGAGTGCTATACAATTGGTTAAAAGTAGAGTGGCTAATCTCTGAAGGTATTAGTCTTAATGCAGTTTTCTTGTTCATTGGATGAATATCTGGTAAAAGGTCAACGTCTAGGTGAGTTGGTACTCGCGATGTAATTAAAATAAGTTCCTTGGCATTTAAGTTGATTTCAATCTTGTCTGACACTATCGGGCACGCCCACGGCCGAAATACCCGATATCGCCTTTAAGTTTTGACACCGAATCAACTCATTAAAATCCAAACTGCGCTTTTCAATTTGCGCCACAGCCTCGATCGCCCCAAGCAAATGTCCGGCCGCTTCCGCTTCGTTGTAACCACGCCTTCCCGCTACTCTAATCGCCCCTTCATCAGCATCTAACTCTACTTGGGAACTGCGGTTGTCGCGCCAAATTCGAGTCATGGCGAGTCCCGTCAAACCGCCCGCGATCGCAGTGCCGATCGCATCTCCCTGCAACAATTCTACAACAGTCCCGACAATTCCCGCCAGAGCCGCACCTTGATAAATATCCGGTTTAAA
Organism: Microcoleus sp. Pol12B5; assembly: GCF_036701335.1. Classification (NCBI taxonomy): domain Bacteria; kingdom Bacillati; phylum Cyanobacteriota; class Cyanophyceae; order Oscillatoriales; family Microcoleaceae; genus Microcoleus; species Microcoleus sp. Pol12B5. The sequence continues at coordinate 29,456 of NZ_JAUBQQ010000053.1, forward strand.
CCACTTAACACTGCACAGAAAACTTACATTCCGCAATAGCAGTAAATCCCGCTGCGGCTTAGATAGCAGCCGCCACAAATCAAAATTAATATAAATCGGGCGAGATTGATTCCAAGGCAAAGGAAAATCGCAGTCAATTACCGTTGATTGTTGTGGCTTATTAATAATTTTACACATCATGCGGCCGGAAGCGGGCATCACATCTAACAGGCGGCTAATTTCAGGTTGGGGATTCATAAGTTTTAGGGTAATTGGTAATTTGTAATTGCATCTGCATAAAAAACAATAATATCGATCAGCGGCTTGTAAGGGAGGTTTACCTACAATATTTGTCGATACTTGACAATCTCTCAAACCCGCCCAACGGTAACTCCCCGCCTACATTTCTCTCTGTATGAAATGGTTTCACATACAATAATTGTCGATCATTGAGGATGTGTAACACCTGCCCAAAACAGTAAGTTGCCTCTTACAGTTATATTTTCGCATTTGATCGAAATCAAAGTTGATGTAGGTTATTCGTTGTGTGGGGGCTGGTTTATGTAGATTTTTGACGGGAGTTAAATATTGTGTGTGAAACCAGCCCCTACGAGTTCTTAGAAGATAATTAAGGGTTTTTCTTGGATGCGGGAGAGGGAGATTCTTGATCTCTGGGAGTCGCTTTTTCGGCGTTGGGCGAAGGCTTCGGGCTGGCAATTGCTGGGGCAACTGACGGCTTTGAATTCGCGGTTGGGGAGGAAAGCGGTTTTGGAGAAACTGGTGCGGCTAACGGGGCCGCAGGAGCTGTTTGAGCGCCTAAAATGCTGGCGTCTCCGGTGTCAAAGGTGCCGGCGATGCAAGCGATCATCATTGTCGCTAAGGTGCCGACAAATAATGCTTTCCAACCGAGTTCGGAAATGTCTTTGCGGCGGGATGGAATTAGGGCGATTGTGCCACCGACAAATATGCCGACGGAGGCGAGGTGGGCGAAGCCGGAAAGGGCGTAACTGACAATCAAAACTGTTCGATCGCTCACGAGTCCTTTTGCCCCCGCTTCTGCTAAACTTTGATAGGGCGGAATGGCTGTTTCTAACAGCCGGCGACCGATAATTACTGACGCTTGCCAAGAGTCCTCTAATGGAACTCCTGTTAATAGCGTCAGGGGATAAAATAAGACTCCCATAATGTTGGCTAAGGTGACAACTTTGAACAAGTCACCAATTGGACTTGGCAAAATTGCCAGCCAGCCAAAAAATTGATTAATTAAGGAAACTAAGCCTAAGATTAAAATCAAAACAGCGGCAATGGCTACCGCCATTTTTACACCGTCCAATGCACCAATTATCGCTGCATCCAAAGGGCTGACTCGTTCGATGGGTTCTCCCCCAACTGTCTCTTGTTTGAATTCTTCGCGATCCATTTCGGAAATTTCTTCCCCCACAAACTCGCGGCCTTGAGGCTTCGGTTCTTCCTTGGGAATGCCACCCATTGTCACGGGCAAGCCTGTTTCGGGTACTAAGATTTTGGAGAGGACAAAACAAGCGGGAATGGCGATAATTGAGGCTGAAACTAAATGCCCTAAAATATTGGGAAAAACTGGCTTTAGAAAACTAACGTAAATTGCTAAAGTTGAAGAAGCGGCAGTCCCAAAACAGCAAGAGAGGATTGCACAAATTTCGGAACGAGTCATTGTCGGCAAATAAGGCTTGACGACAATTGCCGCTTCAATTCCTACGAAAATATTAGCCGCACCGCTGAGGGCTTCCGCACCGCTCAACCGCATTGTCATATAAAAGATTTTGGCAAAAAGTTCGGTGATAATTTGAATCACACCGATGTTGTATAGCAAGGCCATGAGACCCGAAAAAAAGATGACTGTCGGTAAAGCTCGAAAGGCAAAAATATATCCTAAATTAACTGTCGGCTCTTTACCAGGTATGGGTACAACATTGCTCCCGAATACAAACCTCGCTCCAGCGTCAGCAGCGGTGAATACTCCATCCAGTAAGCTAGTAAACCATTCTAAAGCGATGCGAGTTGGGGGGAACAGGAATACTAAAAATCCTAAGACTAATTGTAGGCCAATGCCCCAGATGATGACGCGCCAAGGTATATACTTCGACTGTCGGTTTTCTGAAAAAACCCAGGCGATCGCACACAAGCCAAAGATGCCCAGAAACGAGATAAGATTGTAGATAGACATGAGCCTAGTCCTTGAAATAGTTGAGAATGCCGATCGACGGTTTGCACCACATCAGTTATACTATTCATCTGACGGCAAATGCTAAAAAAAATAACGGGCAGATAAATTACGCACTCAACAGCGTACTGATGTCATTGCTTAGGTCATTCCGAACTCTGCGGATCTTTAGCAAGCCTTGATTTGCCGTAATTACCAGCAGTTTAGATAGAAACTCTAACACATGGAAGCTTTTGCTCCACATCCTCCTGAATGGACTGCGACGGCGGTTCACGCTAATGAGTTTTGCTGTCCCAAGTGTGGCGCTAGCTGCACGGATGCCGCTGAGGTCTGGATTAATCGCCGATCGCCAGTATACACCGAGTTCAACCGCCGTAAGTGGCAAGAATTTTACCGCTGCCAGTGCGATTCCGTGTGGTGGGCCTGGAGTAACGATAGGCCTCCTTCTGAACTTGTGCGTCGTGATCAGAGCTCAGATGACAGCTCAGATGACGGCCCGGATGATGATTTTTAGAACGGTGACAGAATTTTCGCTTTTCGCTTTTCGATTTTATTTAAAATTAGGGTAAGGTGCGCCTGGTCGCACCCTACATTGAGATATGTTAGCGCTAGTTATCAACTAATTCATCACGTCAAGTATTCCCTTGACTACGCCTTCCATGACTCTTTCAATTAAGCTCAATTCATTTTCGCCGATCGACTCATTTAAGAGCATTGACTGAATTCGCTGTCTGTCATCGCGAGTCAGTTCGCCTGACGAAAATATCCGCTCTACTATTTGTTCAGTTAGAAATGGGAAAGCTGGAGTTTGCATGGTTGGTCTCTAAAAGCATCAATATTTTGTTTTTAACTTTATTAGAGGAGCCAGTTATTGTGTGGGTTTTTACTTTACCACCCAATCCGTGCTCTAATCCTATGACTCTGGGGGGATTTTGTCAATACACTTGTTACAGATCAATACAAAATTTGCCTTAAATTTCCGACATTCTGGCAACGGGTGGTTTTGGAGTGCGATCGACCCCCGGTGGTTGCGGTGTTCGATCGACTTTTTTAAGTTTATTGGCACTTTTGCGGAACATTACAGCTCAAAAAAAATCAAAACGAGAAGAGATTAAAATTGGTAATGGAGAATTGGCTTTTCTAAATTCCCTCTTCCTTCCGGCTAATGACTAATGACTAAGAACTAATGACTAATAGCTTCCTCCAATGACCTATTTTCGTTCTGCTCTAATTTTGACATTAGGTTTTGGGCTGCTACCGCTAGCAGTGCGATCGCAACCTGTGGTTCCCGCTACTGACGGCACGAATACTGTTGTTCAGTCCGAGCAAAACCGCACAGACATTAGTGGCGGACAACTGTCAGGAAACGGGGCAAATCTGTTTCACAGCTTCAGTCAATTTAATCTCAGAGAAGGTCAAATTGCTAATTTTCTAACTAATCCAAATATTCAAAATATTTTAGGGCGGATTGCCGGCGACAATGCTTCCGTCATTAACGGTCTGATTTCTGTAAGTGGCGGTAACTCCAATTTATTATTAATGAATCCGGCGGGAATTATCTTCGGCCAAAATGCTAGATTAAACGTGCCGGGGTCTTTTTTCGCCACAACTGCTACAGGTATTGGCTTCGGCGATCGCTGGTTCAATTCTGCCGGAATCAATGATTACAAAGCTTTACTGGGAAATCCCAATCAATTTAATTTTAATAACTCACAAGTTGGTGCAATTGTCAATGCAGGAAACTTGGCAGTTGGTAGCGGGCAAAGTTTAACTTTGCTCGGTGGCACAGTTATTAATACAGGACAATTATCGGCTCCAGGCGGTCAAATTACTGTGGCTGCTGTTCCGGGAGAAAATGCAGTCCGTATCAGTCAAGCTGGCAATGTATTAAGTTTAGAAATTACTCCGTCTTTGCAGTCAGAAAACTCGGCGATCGCCCCGGTTTCTTTGCCTCAGTTGCTGACGGGCTCCGGCTTAGCGTCAGCCACAGGTTTAACGACTAACGAACAAGGTCAATTGGTACTGATTGGCGGCCAAACAGTGCCCGCAGTTGCCGGAAGTGCGATCGTCTCCGGTTCTGTAAATGTATTTGGCCCTTCTGGGAATGCTGGCGGCACAGTCAATATTTTAGGAGAAAAAGTCGGACTCTTCGGCGCAAATATCGATGCTTCCGGGACAGACGGCGGAGGTACTGTGCGCGTCGGAGGCGGTTTCCAGGGGATGGAACCAGTGCCAAACGCCCAGGTAACTTATGTTAGTCCTGATTCTACGATCGCAGCAAACGCGATCGACCGCGGCAATGGCGGCACTGCGGTAATTTGGTCAGACAATACAACTCGCTTCTTGGGCAATATTAGTGCTCGCGGGGGCACTGCCGCAGGTAACGGCGGCAGAGTAGAAGTTTCCGGCAAAAATGCTTTAACTTTCCAAGGAGAGGTCGATACCCGCGCGACTAACGGTGCGATCGGCAACCTGTGGCTTGATCCGGCAAATATTACGATCGTCAGCGGTAACGGCGACACCAGCGCGCCATCTGGCGGGGAACTCGCATCGGCACCTGAACCCAATGAAACATCGATCTCAGAAGTACAGTTGGAACAGATGGCAGTCGGCAGCAACGTGGTTATAGAAACCCCCGGCTACATCACCCTCCAAGACTTACCCGATAACCAACTTTCCCTGCAAGCAAGAACGGGAGACACCGTAACATTTAGATCAGGCGGAGTGTTTGTTGTCAATGATCCCAAGGATTTAATCGAGACTCAAGGTGGCAACATCAACATTTTCGCCAGCAGCATCTCTCTGGGCGGACTTAATGCCAACGGTGGCAATATCGCTATCACTGGTAACGGCATTGACTTCAGAGGCGGCAGCAATTCTATCAGCAGTGCAGGGGGAACAATTCGCTTGCAACCCAACGATAGCCGAGCAATCCGGATCGGTGGTACCGGCGATATTTTGGGCATTTTGGACTTGACGGCAAGGGATCTCGGCGCTTTGGCGGGGGATTTCGGCTCGATCGCGATCGGGCGCGAAAACGGTAACAGCTCCTCGATCGCGATCGTCGCACCCATTACCTTCAACAGCCCGCTGACACTTCAAGGCAGCTCGATCAGGATCGACAATCCCCTGAACACAAGCGGCAGCGCTAGCTTGACTCTCGACGCCCCCCAAACTGATCTCAGCGCCAACATTACGATATCCGGCGGCGATCTGACTTTTACAGGAAACGCATCCCTCAATGCTGACGTGGCTTTAAGCACGGAAGTTACCGGCAACATTCTGTTCTCCGGTAGCCTAGACGGATCTCACGCCTTAAGACTAGACGCTGGACGAGTGCTGTTCGGCGCTACAGTTGGTCAAGCTGCACCGCTGGCGAGTTTGAATGTCAACGCCGGCCGTAGCGAGGTTTCGGGCAATATTGCGACATCTGGCGACATAACTTTCAATAGTAACGTCACAGTCGATCACAGCGCCACCCTAGCCGCCACTACCGGCAATATCACTTTTGCCAATACCCTCGACAGCACGCCGGGCCGGGCTAATAATTTGACACTGCGCGCTGGTGGCAACATTACTTTTGATGGCAGAGTCGGTCAAACTCAGAGGTTGGGCCAGCTCTCGGCCGATGCTGCTAGCGTGAGGGCTGCTTCCACAATTACAGCACGAAGTTTGAGCGTTAACGCGCGAGATGCCGTTACCTTCGGGGGGGACACCACGGCCGCTTTGGGAGCCGATATCAAGGCAGAAAACGTCCTTCTAGAGGGTAATTTAAGGACGGATGGCGGCAGCGTGAATCTGCAAGGAAGCGGGGAGGTGCGGACTGGTAATATTACCTCGAATGGTGGGAGGATTCGGGTTGAGGGGAATACTGTTGCTGCGGGTGCGATCGACTCGTCATCGGCGGGCACAGGAGGCGCGATCGCTCTCCAAACCAATGCTGGGCCTTTAACTGCCGGAGCTTTGAACGCTTCGGGGGCTATCGGCGGAAATATTGATGTCACCTCGAAAGCGGGCATTTCGGCTCTAGATATCAACTCCAGCGGCACTTCAAACGGCAACGGCGGGGGCGTTTCCCTGAACGCGACTGATAACATTCAGTTGGGCTTTATCAATGCTCAAGGTGGTACTGGTGGCACTGGTGGCAGCGTTGATGTGACAACCCTCGGTTTGTTTCGCTCGAACAATGTTTTCAACGATATATCGGGCAATTCTTCGAGTATTTCTACTGCCGGAGGTGCGGGGGCGGGGGCGATCGCAATTCGCCACGGAGGCGCTATCGATCAACCGTTTGTAGTTGGCGGCGCGATCGACAATGGAACCCTGGGAAGCATTAATGCTGGCGCGGGAAACGCCATTTTGCCCACTTTTTCTTTTGGACAAACTTACACCCAAGGAAGTTTACCAAATCAGATTTCCCTAATTACACCGGCCGCGCCCTCTACTCCTGCACCAATTCCCGAAACAATTCCCGAACCAATTCCCGAACCAATTCCCGAACCAATTCCCGCACCGCCTGTAGTGCCAGTAGTCCCCGTAAATCCAGATCCGGCGCTGTCACTTCCTGCATCTGTGCAAGTAGAATTGCGATCGCAAAGTCCATACAAAACTCCCGAAATTAGCCCGGATATTTTCGCTCCTTCTCGCAGATTAGATGGGGCTGGTTCGGGAGTTTTAGAGTTTGAGCAAACCTTTACTCGCGAGTACGAAAAATATCTGGACTTGCCCGCAAGAAGACCGATTAGTAATATGTCGGTAATTTACGAAAATCTTCGCAAAAATGAACAAATTACCGGGATAAAATCTGCGATTATTTATATGAATTGGGTCAGCAGAGCGGATGCACGCGCGGCTAAAGAAAATGGTTCGGTGCTGGTGGCTAGTCAGGATTTATCTAATCTATTACCTGTGAGAAAAAACCTCGCATCCCAGCCTCCTCATCCTTTAGAAGATAAGTTTGCCCAGAGGTTGCCGCCGGATGGCAAAGAAGTTTCCGATGTTCCTAATGGGGAGTATTTAGAATTAGTGTTAGTAACAGCTAACGCTCAACCCCAGCGCGTTTTAATTCCGGCGACAACGCGCTGGCAGGTGTTGCAACTAGCCGACGCCCTGCAAAGCGAAATAACTAATCCCCGAAAAAGAAGCAGCCTTAGTTATTTGGATACCGCGCAAAAACTTTATCGGTGGTTAATTGCGCCAGTTGCTGCAGAATTGACAGCTTTAAAAATTGACAATTTAATTGTAATTCCGGCAGCCGGTTTGCGGAGCGTGCCGTTTGCGGCTCTTCACGACGGCAAAGGCTTTTTAGTTGAGAAATACAGCATTAGCGTGATGCCGAGTCTGAGTTTAACTGATACTCGCTACGACAATATTGCGGATGATGAAGTTTTGGCAATGGGGGCGTCGGTATTTGAAGATAAAGCGCCATTACCAGCGGTACCGGTGGAGTTAGAGTCGATCGCGCCGCCCGATCGGGGAAAATCATTTTTGAATCAAGATTTTACTCTCGGAAATTTGCAAGCTCAGCGAGCAAATCGACCTTTTGGTATCATTCACTTAGCAACTCACAGCGAATTCCAGCCCGGAGAACCGAAAAATTCTTACATTCAGTTGTGGGATACTAAATTACGTATCGATCAAATGCGGCAGTTGCGATGGAATGAACCGCCGGTGAATCTGTTAGTTTTAAGCGCGTGCAGTACCGCTTTGGGCGACGAAGATGCGGAGTTAGGGTTTGCGGGTTTGGCGGTAGCTAGCGGTGCTAAATCGGCTTTGGCGAGTTTGTGGGAAGTCAGCGATGAGGGGACTTTGGGGCTGATGACTGAGTTTTATCGGCAGTTGCGAACCCCCAGACGCGGTGGCAATTTGATGATTAAAGCGGAGGCTTTGCGGCGCGCGCAATTGGAGATGCTGCGGGGGCGCGTGCGGATTCAAGACGGGATGCTGCGAGTCGATGGGCTTTCTGAAAGTCTAATTTTGCCTCCTGAAATTGCTGCGCGGGGCGATCGCGTGCTTTTGCATCCTTATTATTGGGCCGCCTTTACAATGATTGGTAATCCTTGGTAATGAAGATGTTGAATGAAGAAGGAAAAAGAGCCGGTTTGCACTCGCTTTCATTGCATGGTGATTCGCCCTATTTATACTCTAATTATGCAACTCCCACATCTGCTATGAAGACCAAGGGCGATCGCACTTCACTCTGTTTTGCCGCATTTTGCAGGAAACTGGGGAGCGATCGCACTCCTGACCGGAACGTTTAGCCGTCTTATTTTTAAGAAATGTTAATAAACAATAACTTTTCTTTTTAAACTTAAGTTTTTATTAAATTTTCGGATATTATTATGTATTAGATAATACATATACTTAATTAATTAACAATTGCTAAAAAAATAATTGAGTATTAATACTGACAAGAGGATGTAAGAATGATTAACTTACCGGGCTACGACATTACCAACCAAATCCATGAAAGTAATAATTCTTTAGTTTACCGGGGACTGAGAAAGCAAGACAACCAACTGGTAATTATCAAATTTCTCAAACAAGATTATCCGATGCCAGCTTCGTTAGTCAGATACAAGCAGGAATACGAAATTACACACAATCTTCACCTAGAAAGTGTGCCTAAAACCTACAGTTTAGAAAGATACCATAACAGTTTGGCTATCATTTTCGAGGATTGTGGTGGAGACTCATTAAAGCTCTTGTTGGCTTCTCATCAACTTACCTTAGAAGAGTTTTTATTAACAGCTATTAAAATAACCAGGGCTTTAGGTGAAATTCATAGACATAAAATTATTCATAAAGATATCAATCCCAGCAATATTATTATTAACTCAAGCACAGGGCGAGTTCAAATTATAGATTTTGGCATCTCTACAGTTTTAAAGCGCGAAAATCCTAGCCTGAAAAATCCTAATGTTTTAGAAGGCACTCTTAGCTATATATCGCCGGAACAAACAGGCAGAATGAACCGATCGATCGACTATCGCACTGATTTTTACTCATTAGGAGTCACTTTTTACGAACTGCTAACGCGGCAATTGCCATGGGATTACAGCGATGCAATGGAATTAATCCACTGTCACATTGCCAAACAAGCAGTACCGCCCCATCAAATCAATCGAGAAATTCCTAAAGCTGTTTCTGATATTGTGATGAAGCTATTAGCGAAAACTGCTGAAGCCAGATATCAAAGCCCTTGGGGAATTATCGCTGACTTAGAAGAATGCCTAGAACAATTAAAAACTATGGCAGGAATTGCAGATTTTGCGATCGCCCAAAAAGATATTACAGATAAGTTTCAAATCCCTCAAAAACTCTACGGCAGAGAAACAGAAGTTGAAACCTTATTAGCAGCCTTTGAGCGAGTCAGCAGAGGCAGCACCGAAATGATGCTAGTATCCGGTTACTCTGGCATTGGAAAATCCGCCTTAGTACAAGAAGTTTATAAACCAATTACTAAAGCCAGAGGTTATTTTATTGCCGGAAAATTCGACCAATTTCAACGAAATATTCCTTACGCCGCCGTTGTCAAAGCCTTTCAATCATTAGTCAAGCAACTCTTAACAGAAAGCGAAAATCAACTCAATAGCTGGAAAGAAAAAATATTAGCTGCTGTTGGCGCTAATAGTCAAATCATTGTCGATGTCATTCCCGAAGTAGAATTAATCATTGGCCCACAGCCAGCCGTACAAGAATTAGGCACTACAGAAGCACAGAACCGCTTTAATTTAGTCTTTCAAAAATTCATCCGCGTCTTTTGTTCAGTTGACTATCCCTTAGTCATCTTTCTCGACGATTTACAATGGGCTGATGCCGCCACGTTGAAACTGCTACAAGTAATGATAGCAGATGAGCAAACCAACTATCTATTTCTAATTGGTGCTTATCGAGACAACGAAGTTAACCCATCTCATCCTTTAATGATGACTTTGGACGAGCTGCAAAATCAAGGTGCAAGAATCGAGCGAATTACTTTAGCTCCCTTACACCTTCACCAGATAGCTAACTTAATTGCTGATACCCTGCGTAAAGACACAAAATCAGCACTCCCCCTAGCCGAGTTAGTGCTCAATAAAACTCAAGGTAATCCTTTCTTTGTCAATCAGTTTCTCAAAACTCTCTATCAAGAAAACCTGCTGAAATTCAACTTTCAAAAAAGAAACTGGGATTGGAATATATCAGAAATTGAATCAGTAGGTATTACTGATAACGTCATTGAATTGATGCTAGGAAAATTGAAAAGACTGCCCGCATCAACTCAGCAAGTTTTGCGTTTGGCTGCTTGCGTGGGTAATAGTTTTGACTTAAACACTCTTTCAATTATTAACGAAAAATCTTGGGGAACCACCTTTCAAGAACTATTGCCCGCCATCCAAGAGGGCTTAATCTTAACTACTTCTGAGTTAGGTGCTACCGAATCAGAAATAATTAACTCAGACTTAGTAATTACTACTTATAAATTTTTGCATGACCGCGTGCAGCAGTCCGGTTACGCATTGATTGACTCAAAACTGCAAACCGCAATTCACCTACAAATTGGTCGTCTATTACTAGCAAATATTTCTCCTGAGCGACGAGCCGAAAGAATTTTTGAAATTGCTGATCATTTGAATTCGGGTCGGACTTTAATCATTGATGAGCACGAGAAAATTGAACTAGCTATTTTAAATTTAACAGCAGCTCGCAAAGCCAAAGATGCAACGGCTTATGCTGCTGCCAGAGACTACTTAAAATTCGGTCGAGAAATTTTGCCGGGCGATATTTGGCAAGACTCCTACGAACTAGCTTTTACCTTTCATAAGGAGCTGGCAGAAGCCGAATATTTAAACGGCAATTTTGAAGAATCAGAAGCTTTAATAGAAGTGGCATTTGCTCAGGCAAAATCTGAGCTAGAAAAGGCCGAAATATACAACATTTTGATCGTGCAGTACACTCTGCTGAGTAAATATGAAGCAGCAGTTCAATCGGGATTAAA
>NZ_JAUBQQ010000054.1:0-40523 GCF_036701335.1 Microcoleus sp. Pol12B5
TCTAATTAACTCATAATTTTGCCTGGAATATCATTCTACTATGTATTTGTGTAATTAATTCTGTCTAACTACTTATCTGGGTAATTCAACCCACGGGCGAAATCACGTTCCGCCAAGTTGACCTCCAACCCCTTTGGCAAAAACACAACGCCTCTCTAGCCAGCTTAATTATTGGCAATCAAGAATTCCTCGCTGTCCGCAGTCGCAGCAGTTTTGGCTCCACCCAACCCCAACCCGACTTACCAACACTGCATCAACTGCTGATCGAGCCGATTGCCAGCCTCTTACCCAAAGATCCCGATGCCCGCGTCATTTTCATTCCCCAAGGTTCCCTGTTCCAAGTGCCCTTCCCCGCCCTGCAAGATGAAGGCGGCACTTACTTAATCGAAAAACACACCATTCTCACGGCCCCTTCGATTCAAGTATTGGATTTGACTCGACAGCAACGACAGAAGCTAGCACAGAAGCAATCCCACAGCGGCAGCGCTCTAGTATTGGGCAATCCCACGATGCCGATCGTGTCTGCCTATCTGGGAGCTCCCAAACAGCAATTGTCTCCTCTACCTGGGGCTGAAGCAGAAGCTAGAGCGATCGCGCCTCTGCTCAATACTCAAGCGATCTTAGGCGCTCAAGGCACAAAAGCTGCGATCGTCCAAAAAATGCCCCAAGCATCGATTATTCATCTGGCAACGCATGGATTGCTCGATGATGTGCGCGGATTGGGAAGTGCGATCGCTATGGCTCCTTCTGGTAGCGATGACGGCTTATTGACCGCAGAAGAGATTTTCGATATGAAACTGCAAGCAAGCTTAGTCGTTTTGAGTGCCTGCAACACTGGAGAAGGCAGAATTACCGGGGATGGGGTGATTGGCTTGTCGCGCGCTTTGATTTCGGCAGGAGTGCCGAGTGTAATTGTTTCTTTATGGGCGGTTCCCGATGCGCCGACATCCGAATTGATGCAGTCGTTTTACCAAAATTTGCAAAATAATCCCGACAAAGCGCAGGCATTGCGGCAGGCAATGTTAACCACGATGAAAACTCATCCCCAGCCACGAAATTGGGCGGCATTTACTTTAATTGGGGAGGCAGAGTAAGGACGATCGCGACAAGCAGATTATAGAGTACGATCGGGATACTAACCCTTACCGCGAAACTGGCGGCTGCAAAACTTTAGCATCCTTTGCTATTTCCGCTGACTCCAAAACCTCCTCTAAAACCGGAGAAGGAATCGGCACTTCTTCAACTACCTGATGCTTTTCCAAAGTCAAACGAGACTGAGACGAACCAGACAATCTTTTCAACAATTTCGGTGTCGGATCGTACAGCAAATAAATAATTCGATCGCCTGCTTGCCAAATCTGGGTCGCCGACACTACTTGCAAGTATCCCTGCCTTTCCACCAGCAACGGCGCCAACTCCCCGGCTTTAACCAAAGCTTGTAAGTGAGCAATCTGAAACTGCAATCCCTCTGTTTTTAACTCAGTTTCCCCCAATTTCACTTCACCGTCGCTTAAATATTCGTTCCAATCCTTCAGCGATAAATCGGAGACAAAGGCTTGATTGATTTTAGTCGGATTTGCAGGCGTATTTGCTTGCGGATCTTTGGGGAACATTGCCAAAACCCTCGGCGGTGCAAACTCTTCTGCTGCTCGCTGAGCTAACACTAAGTTTACCTCGCCGTTGTTAGTCATTGCCAAAAAAGTTCCCATCGATTCCAGTCCGGCTTCTTCTAACACACTGTGATCCAGAGCACTGCTCAAAAACACCCGCAAACCCTCTCGTTCTGCTTGTGCACAAGCTTCCGGGTTCGTGTCAATAATTGCCACCGATTCTCCGCGTTCTTGAAACAAGCGAGCAATTAATCTGCTCAAAGGATTTGACCCGACAATTGCAGCACCGGTTGCCGATTTTGAGGTGACGCCCAACAGTTGAGCCATCCGTCCGGCGGTTAGTCCCTGGACGAAAACTGTCATAATAATTGTTAGGAAAACTAAGGCTTTAATCGAGTCGCCGCCGTTGATTCCCCGCTGGGTGAGCAAAATTGCAAATAAAGATGCGATCGACGCTGAGACAATTCCCCTCGGCGCTACCCAACAAACAAATAATTTCTGCCGCCAATTCAGTCCGCTGTTCCAAGTACACACCCAAACGTTTATCGGCCGCACTACCCACATTAAAGCTAAAACTGTAAACAAACTTCCCCAACCGAGGGCGACCACACTAGCGAGGGATAAATCGGCCGCCAGCAGCACGAACAGCATGGAAATAGCCAGGACTGTCAGTTGACCTTTAAACCTCCTCAGCAGCCTTTCTTCCGGCACAGCAGCGGCTCTGAGGACGATGCCGGAGAGGACTGTTGCCATCAGTCCCGATTCACTGCGGATTTCTTCTGCTAAGCCGAAAAATCCCCATAAACTGGCTAACACTACTAAGTTTTTGAGGTCTTCGGAGAGAAATTGCGATCGCTTGAGAAGGAATCCCAGCAGCCAACCTCCCACAACTCCGACGAGTGCGCCAACGAAGAGTCGCACGATTAAATCTCGGAACAAAACGAGCAAATCAGCATTGCCGTTTAAAATAATATTCAGCACCAATACTGCCAGAATTGCCCCGACTGGATCGATTAAAACGCCTTCTGCTTCTAGCAAGGCGGCAACTTTTTTGTCAACGGATACTTGTTTGAGCAAAGGGCCGATTACTGTCGGGCCTGTGACGACTACTAGAGAAGCATACAGAAATGCGATCGGCCAGGGGAATTCCCCCAACCAGTGTGCGGCCATTCCGCCGCCTATTAGCGTAATTAAAGTGCCTACGGTAACTAAATTGCGGATGCTGCCGGAAAGTTTGCCCAAATCTCGCAATTCCAAATTCAAGCCGCCTTCAAACAGAATTAAAGCTACGCAAAGGGATACCATAACTTCCAAACCGCTGCCCAGCAGATTCGGGTGCAGCACTCCCAAGCAGTCTGGGCCGGCTAAAATGCCAAACAACAGCAAAAAGACGATCGCCGGAACTTTCAGATAGGCGGCGAGAACTTGAGCGCTGATGCCACAGATGACGGTCATGACCATCAACTGGGTGATGTTAAAGGGGATTTCCATAGATATAATTGTTACAGGCTGCCCGCTCAGTTTTAAATGTTCGATCGCGGGTAATTGGAGTGCAGGCGCTATTTTCGGCGCAGCTTACAAACTCGGCACGGCCCTGGATTTTTCCCAATAAGATTAAAAAAACTTGATAGTCGCTATAACTTTATCAGATAATTCTATTGGCGTCAAAGATGGCAGTAAGCTGTAGCTAAGCGAGAGATTGTCTGTTATGTTAGAGAGTTGGACGGGGATGCGGGCACAGAGGGATAGGATTTGACGAATTTTGATGGGGAGTCATTCGATTTTAGATTTTAGATTTTGGATTGACCCCACGGATAAATTCGGAGGCTTGAGGATTTTAGATTTTCGATTTGGGATTGATTCCACGGATAAATCACGTGGCGCGTACCACCTTTGAAATTCGCTTGTCAATCTCAAATCTCAAATCTCAAATAGCAAGAGTTGTCGGCTTTCCAATTACAGAGCGATCAAACCCCCAAATTTATCTGTGGAGTCAATCTCCCATCTAAAATCTCCCATCTATAATCTATAATCGACTGGCATTCTGCCACCTGCGAAAAAACTCCGAGAGAATGGCCGGCGAAATTCGCCCTTCCAGCCAATCTAAAGCCTGGTTTTGCTGGGGTGCGGCCCGATAAAATTTGCACGCATCTATCAGCCGAATCGGAGAATTAGTGACAATAGATTGAGATCGCCATTTTTGTGCAAACTCGTTAATAATAGCCGGAGAAAGTTGTTTTTGCAGCCAATCTAAAGCTTGGTCTTGTTGTGCTAAACCGCGATAAAATTTGCCCACATCTATCAATCGCAAATTACTGTCTTGAGGTAAGGTAGTTGCCCGCCATTTTTGAGCAAATTCCCCTAAAACAGAGGTAGAAACTTGACTTTGCAGCCAAATTAAGGCAGTATCTTGGCTAGCCTTAGCTTGATAAGACGAGAATACCTGAGTCAGCCGCACGTCTGATATGGGAGGAGGAGTCGGAGTGGGAGTCGGCTGCGGAGTGGGTGTCGGGGCTGGAGGGGGAACAATTACTTTGGGAGATTTTCGCATCAAAGCGGCCCAGGTTTTGAGGCTGGCAATACCGTCTGGATTGAGACCTTGAAATTTCTGAAACGAGATGAGCGCCGCTGTGGTGGTAGCTCCAAATTTGCCGTCCATCGCGCCTTGATAGAAACCTTTAATTCTTAATTCCTTCTGGATGTCTGCAACTTTATAACTTACGGCGCCTTCTCGGACGCTTTCAAAAATATTGGTGTCTACATTGCCCGATACGCCTGACACGGTGCCTGTGTCGCTGTACTGCCAAAAAGTCCAAGTTTTCCAGCCACCGGGCACCCAAGGTTCCTCAGCACTGGTATAGTGAGCAATCCACAGTGGGTAATCGGCAAACCGTGTTGTCCCCAGGTTGTCCCAGAAACCGGGGTAAGTGTAGATAATCGGCCGCATCAAGGTGGCTTTTTCGACTGCTTCTAACCAAATTGCGGCTCGATCGCACAATTGAGTCGCACTCAAACCCCCTGTAGTTTCCATATCCAAGACTGGCGGTAAATCCCCCGGTTCGAGTTTTACAGTTTTCAAGAACAAATCTATTTGTCCTTGAATGCTGCTTGCAGGTTGAAAAAAGTGGTAAGCACCGCGTTGAATCCCCGCCGCTTTCATCGCCGCCCAATTGCGAGTGAAAGTTTGGGCAACGAACGTTGCACCTTCGGTCGATTTGACAAAACTGAAGGTAATACCATCCCGCGCAACGGCTGGCCAATTGACATTGGGCTGGTAGTCGGAAACATCTATACCGCGGATACTCATATTACCAAGAGTTGATAAAAGCTGGTTTGCTCTGAAGCAGCGACTCGATTAAGGGTACATTAAATTGTAATGCTAAGTCGCTAAGTGTTTTTTTGCAGTGGAGATTGTGCGAATGAACTTCGATCGAATAGAGCCCGGCCCTGGTGAAGAGTCTGTTTGGGATTACCCGCGTCCCCCTCGGCTTGAGGCATCGACCAAACACGTACAGATAATTTTTAATGGAGTGACGATCGCCGACACGCGCCGTCCTCAGCGGGTATTGGAGACCAGTCACCCTCCTGCCTACTATATCTGCCCCGATGACATCAAAATGGAATATTTGCACAAAACTTTACGGGGTTCTTGGTGCGAGTGGAAGGGACAAGCCGGTTATTACAATGTGACGGTAGAGTCGAAAGAAGTAGTAAATGCGGCTTGGTTTTATCCCAATCCTAATCAGGTTTTTGCAGCTATTAAAGATTATGTGGCTTTTTATCCAAGCAAAATGGATGCCTGTTATGTGGACGGGGAATTAGTGCAATCTCAACCAGGGGATTTTTACGGCGGCTGGATTACCAAAGATATTGTCGGCCCGTTTAAGGGAGGGGAAGGAACTTGGGGGTGGTGAGGGAGTTTTGAGTTTTGAGTTGAGGACAGTGGCAGACACCGCGTTTTTTTTACGCAAAACCTCGTTACAGCCTCGACCTCGGTTTCAAAACCAGGTTTCTTGAGTTTGCCTGCACCATCAATGAGTTGAGGAATGGCGCAAAAATTGTTTTTTTTACGCCGTAAAAATCCTAGTAAAAAATTGAGTAAAAAATCCCGAATAATTCAATAAATCGGGAATTTAGTGAGCATGAATCAAGGCAAGGCAGCTACCGCAAAAACTAACGCAGCAGCTTCTTCCATTATTAAAAAATAGTATAGTAAAGATTACAGGTACTGGCAATAAATAAATAATTATATAATTTAATAGCTGACACTAGCTTTGTTGCTGGTTTATTGTTTATTCGGATCTGCGCTGTGTCTGTTGAATTTATTGAACCCTCTAACTCGCCCGAAAACTCACCCCAAAATTTATCTTTAGAGTCTACTCTTAAGGATATAGCTCTATTCAATTTCCAGGTTGACTCCTCATATCTCGCCAAAGAAGTAGCTCGGTTGTTCCAATCTCACCCGCTGCTTCCGGGAGTTATCTTAACCGTAAATGGGGAATTTTTAGGGATGATATCGCGTCGGCGATTTATGGAACGCATGAGCCGCCCTTACGGAGTAGATATATTTGCTTGCAGACCGATTATAGCCTTGTATCAAATAGCTCAAAGCGATATTTTAATTTTACCAGGAGTAGCCTTAATTGTCATGGCAGCTCAGCGCTCCGTGCAGCGACCGCCGGAACTGCTTTACGAGCCGATTGTTGTGCAGTTAGAACCTCAAGTTTACCAACTTTTAGACGTGCATCAACTCTGGGTAGCTTTATCCCAAATTCACCAACAAGCTACTTGGTCTATGAGCGAACTTTATTACAATTTATCGCTCACACAATCCGAGTTAGAAGCAGCTAATTCTCAATTAAAAGCAGCTAATTCCGAATTGTATCGCCTTGCCAACTTAGATGGCTTAACTCAGGTTGCCAACCGTCACTGTTTTAACGAATACTTAGAGAAAAAGTGGCAAGAATTGGCTGAAGCAGCATCAGAACTATCTTTAATTTTATGCGATGTAGACTTTTTTAAGAAATACAACGATACTTATGGACATCAGGCGGGAGATACTTGCTTGCAGCAGGTAGCCCAAGCTATTTTGGAAGCGGTAAATTACTCAACAGGCGAAGTTTCGGGCGAGAGTCTGGTAGCCCGTTACGGAGGCGAAGAATTTGCAGTGATTTTGCCTCGGACTTCACCGGAAATAGCTGTCTGGATTGCAGAGAAAATTCGAGTGTGGATTAAAGAACTAAAAATTGAACACGTTAATTCAGAGGTGTGTTCTCTCGTGACGCTGAGTTTGGGGGTAGCGAGTACGGTTCCTCGATCGTCCGCAGCACAAAAAAACTTGATTGCAGCGGCAGACCGCGCACTTTATCAAGCTAAAGACCGAGGGCGCGATCGAGTGATTTTAGATTTTAGATTTTAGATTGGAAAAAGTGAGCCACGGATTTATCCGTGGCTTGTTTAATGGTTTCCATCACAGATTGTCTGGCAAATCGCCGATCGACTTGCCGATGCTAGCCAGCAATTTCTCCAAAGCTTTCATCTGCTTGACGGTGAACGTGGGTACGTTCTTCCCCAAATCCCAACGGCTGATTGTTTGCGACGAAACGCCAAGCTCTCGCGCCAAATCTTCCTGACTCATCTCCAGTTCTTCCCTGAGCTTCTTCAAATGCGACTCTTCATCTTCAGGTCGCGGAACGGGCTTTTTCGGCATATCCTCGATCGCACATTTTTTATATAAGATGCTTAAGCATCTTACTTCCTTCCTCGGAGAAGATTATCTACTTCTGATTCTTCCTGAATTCTCGCGATATTTCACAGCAAGCGAGAGCCGAAAACTTGGCAGTCACGAGTCTAAGAATTTTATGAATAGGAGATATATCAGACGATCGCCCCGTGCCTACAAAGACTCACACCAAGCACGCTCCGCCGTCCAGTGTCTGTCTGAAGATTCATAAATCCTCAACCCATCCAACCCGGCATTTTGGATCATCTCCTCAACTTCATCCAGCGTAAATGCTGCTTGCAACGAATCGCTGAATAACTGTTTCTGATGCCCGTTGCAATCTCCCGCATACAGATTGACTAAATTATCCCTGATTTCCGCTTTTTCCGGCCGCAGCAAATCCCGCAAAAAAATTGCTCCCTGCGGCTTCAACACCCGCTTGACTTCCTGGAAAAACGGCAGGGGATCGGGCAAATGGTGGATAATGCTGTTAGAAATCACCATGTCAAAATAACTGTCTGGATACGGCATGGCTTTAGCATCGATCAGTTCCAGCTTAATTTGCGATCGCACGCCCGCCTTTTCCACATTTTGGGCCCCCACTTTCAGCATATTTGCCGACAAATCGATGCAAGTCAATTTCCATACTGGCCGCAGTTGACAAAGGGCGATCGGAATTCTCGCCGTACCCGTCCCCGCATCCAAAACGTTTCCAAAAACCGGCCCCAACGCCGCAGCACTCTGAGCAAAAGCAGCATTAACCTCAGTAAAGTCCATCGAATCGTATTCGATCGCCTCTTCCAAGGAATCCATCACTTCCGGTTCCAAAACTCGCTGCATAAAATTTATCTCGTTATCTGGCATTTCCATATAGGGGCTGAGTTTTTCCTGCAAAAGCTCGACTAACTCCGGTTCCATATATTCGTAATTGTCCGGGATTTGCAGGCAAATAACTTTCTTGCCTTCGAGACTTTCCGGAAATTTGCTGCGAAGTCGATCGCCGTGCTTCTTCTCCATCACAAATATCAAATCCGC
Source organism: Microcoleus sp. Pol12B5 (assembly GCF_036701335.1). Classification (NCBI taxonomy): domain Bacteria; kingdom Bacillati; phylum Cyanobacteriota; class Cyanophyceae; order Oscillatoriales; family Microcoleaceae; genus Microcoleus; species Microcoleus sp. Pol12B5. The sequence continues at coordinate 8,368 of NZ_JAUBQQ010000054.1, forward strand.
CCAGCCCAGCAAACCCTCAGTTACTCTAATTCTTGCACCTTTTTCCGTTCCCGCCGATCGCACGCTGTAGCCGCTAACATTCTCGCATATCTTCTCAGCAGTCAAACTTCTCCATTTATTCTGGCTGCACACAAACAATATCTTGGTTTTATCCATCTAGACACAATTACAAAATTCTATGTTTATCGTGGCACAGGCGTCCCGCCTGTGCTTCCAAAGCGGTTAAAAATTTCCTTCTAATTTTCCCCCGATCGCACCTTGCATACCACAAATACTGTATTTTGTCAAATTTGGCAAAATCTGCGTTACAATTCTTAAACCATAAAATGCGGATTTTGCATAAAAAATTGTACTTATTACATTTGCGAATTCGTTAATTTTACGATTTTAAAAGCTTGCAGCGTCCAAAAGTCAAATTAGTCATAATGCCCCTGGATTGTGAAAATCGTACCACAAGCCTCAAAGCAAGTAAATAGGTAAAATAATTGAGAATGAAGTCAATAATTTTGGTCGCCTTTAGATTTTCTTAAGATTTCAGCCGTCAAAATAGATCGAACATTTAAAACTAAATCAACTTTTAGATTGTTTTTACTTATTAAAGTAGCTGGAATTGCCCCGAAGACCGATCGACCCTCAACAATAGATACAGATCCTCGATCGCACAATGGCATCCAACCAAACTCGATCGAACTCTGCTAAAATTAGTAAAACGAAGTCGTTATGAGTTTAATTAAATAGCTATGACCAACGAAACCGTAGAAAACCTAGTAATTATCGGCTCAGGCCCAGCAGGCTACACAGCAGCAATCTACGCCGGGAGAGCCAACCTGAAACCCGTAGTGTTTGAAGGCTACCAAATGGGAGGTATTCCCGGCGGTCAACTGATGACCACCACAGAAGTCGAAAACTTCCCCGGCTTTCCCGAAGGCATCACCGGGCCGCAACTGATGGATCGGATGAAAGCTCAAGCAGTGCGCTGGGGTGCCGAATTATACACAGAAGATGTGATTGCGGTGGATTTGACCAAGCGGCCGTTTACAGTGAGATCGGAAGACAGAGAAATTAAAACCCACACGATAGTAATCGCTACAGGCGCGACGGCGAAAAGGCTGGGGCTGCCTAGCGAACACGTATTTTGGAGTCACGGCATTTCTGCCTGTGCGATTTGTGACGGCGCTACCCCAATTTTTAAAGGCGTAGATTTAGCTGTCATCGGCGCAGGCGACACCGCAGCGGAAGAATCTATTTATTTGACAAAATACGGCTCTCACGTACATATGCTGGTGCGGCGCGATCAAATGCGCGCCAGCAAAGCCATGCAAGACCGAGTGCTGAGTAATCCCAAAATTACCGTGCACTGGAACACCGAAGCACTGGATATTTTGGGCGAAGCGGGCGGCAAAATGGACGGGGTGAGACTTAGAAATATCGTGACGGGCGCTGAGAGCGATTTGCTGGTGAAAGGATTGTTTTATGCGATCGGTCACACTCCCAACACTCAACTTTTCCAAGGTCAGCTAGAACTCGACGAAGTAGGCTATATCGCCACAAAACACGGTTCGGTAGAAACCAGCGTCGAGGGAGTTTACGCCGTCGGCGACGTGCAAGACCACGAGTTTCGCCAAGCCATCACCGCAGCCGGCAGCGGTTGTATGGGTGCGATGCTGGCAGAACGTTGGCTGTCAGTCAACGGTTTAACGCAAGAATTCCATCAAACCGAGGAATCCGAGCAACCCACAGCAGCGCCGGAAGCTCCAAAAGTACGCAAAACCAGCGAGAACTTTGATATCCAAGACACGCGCCACGAAGGAGGTTATGCTTTGCGGAAGTTGTTCCACGATAGCGATCGACTGATTGTGGTCAAATATGCCTCTCCGAGTTGCGGCCCTTGCCACAGCCTCAAGCCGATTTTGAGCAAAGTAGTAGATGAGTTCGAGGGCAAAATCCACTACGTGGAAATTGACATCGAAGAAGATCCAGAAATTGCTGAAAATGCTGGCGTGATGGGTACGCCCACGATTCAGTATTTCAAAGACAAAGCTTTGGTGACTGAGCTCAAGGGAGTTAAGCCGAAAAGCCAGTACCGCGAGTTAATTGCCAGTAATTTGTAGGAATTCGATCGATTTTAGATTTGAGGTGTGCCAAGAGAGATTTTTCCTAAACTCAACTTGCGTCCCACCTGCCAAAAACCCGGTTTCTCCCCTGCGCGTCAGTCCCGTGCAGGGGAGAAATTGGGTTTTTTTTAGCCCCATCGCGCGAAAAAACCCCGGTTTGTCGCGAGTGTTTGGCGAATGAGAAAGAGGATTTTTGACTGTTCCGGGTTTTTTCGCCTGAGTGCTACTAAAATCTAAAAGTCTTTCTTATATTGGTCGATCGTCATTATGGCTCAAAGCCGCCTCCGACTGCCGCGATTTCTCAACAGTGCCTCACCGTCAAGCCTGTCAATGAAAATGATGTGGGCAGGTTTGACAATAACTGCCGTGTTTGTATTAGTAGCCACCTTGTCTCCAGCTATGCAAGCTTGGGGATGGCTGCAAAATCCTACTGAGGCTTTGATTAACCCCATCCACGAACCGCCGTCGGCGAATTATTGGTTCGGTACTAGCCGCAGCGGCTATGATGTGTTTTCCCGCACGCTGTTTGCTTCTCGGGCGGCTTGGCAAGTGGTAATTTTAGCCACTGCTTTGAGTTTGTTTATCGGTGTGCCACTGGGTTTGGTTAGCGGTTATTTGGGCGGTAAGCTCGATCGAGTGTTGTTATTTTTAATGGATACAATTTATACTTTGCCGGGGCTGCTGCTTTCTTTGACGCTAGCATTTGTAGTGGGAAAAGGAGTTTTGAATGCTGCGATCGCCCTGAGCATTTCCTACATCCCTCAATACTACCGCGTCGTCAGGAATCACACCGTCAGCGTCAAAACCGAATTATTTGTCGAAGCCGCGCGAGCAATGGGTGCTGACACTTGGACAGTGCTTTCGCGCTACCTGTTTCTCAATGTGATTCAGAGCGTACCGGTGCTGTTTGCGCTCAACGCTGCCGATGCAATTTTAACATTAGGAGGTTTGGGATTTCTCGGTTTGGGACTTCCCGAAGCAACTCCCGAATGGGGACACGACTTGCGTTTAGCTTTAGATGCGCTACCTACTGGCGTTTGGTGGACGGCTTTATTTCCCGGTTTGGCGATGACTTTAATGGTGGTGGGATTGTCTTTGGTGGGGGAAGGATTAAACGAGTTTGTTAATCCTCGCCTGCGGAATCAGCAGTAATCTGTCTTGGGGTTAAATTAAGTTCGCAGTTAGGACTTTAGTGGTTATTCAGCAATATAACAAAAACTGAAGTCCTGACTACAAACACACGCTCTAAAGAGATGGTAATATCAGCCCGATTAATTAATTACTAAATCTTTCTCTCAATAAGTTTAATTCTTTCTAGTAAACCTTCGTTAGGTTGTCAATATAGACAGGGAGCCGAAATTTTTCTTGATAGCGTCATCCCCTAACGGTCAAGCCACATAATTTAAACCAGAGTAGAGGATAAAGCGAGACTCTGTGCTTTCGGAGGACACGCTGTAAATAATAACAAAATTTTGAGCATCGCACTAACGTCCTACCGTTCCATTGCTTTAAGTATCCTGAAGTTGAGGCCTTCTCTAACCATAGCAAGCACATCGCTAACTGGATAAATTTTTCTTCCCTGGCAGAGTTATCATCGGCAGGCAGTTGCAGCAACGTCGGCTGTGGCTTTTTTTCCGTCTGCTTGAAATTATCAAGACAATTCGGGAATAGTACCTAAAATTGATGGAATGAGTTTATTGAATCTTCACACTGTCACAATGTATTTAAAGGAATCGTGAAGTTATACTTCCGGGAGATGTCGAATTGTATTGTTTGTGAGACCGTGCGATCGCGCAAGTGCGAACCGAAAGCCAAAAATTTTAGAGAAGTCCGCAGCCTAGAGTTGGGCGGCGGGTTAACTCTCAGTAGAATTTATCCTGGTGGTTTTTGCCATGGACGCGACAAACTCGTGTCGAACTGCTTAAATAAGAATGTGACGTTAAGAACTTAATGTGATTTAACGTGAAAATTAAACCCAATTTCTGAGATTTGAGCTAACTTAACAATGAAAGCCCCTGTTGCACTACTCAACCCGCAACGCTTCATTGGGGGTCAGAGTCGGTCTTTAATCCAGAGTTACCGACTTAAAACTAAAGCTACGAGCTTTATTCAATCGCAGATTGCGTATGATTCAATTCAGGGAAACAGGGTAATGATGGGTGTATCTACACGGATTGTATTGGTTCCCATTTGGGCAACTCAAAAATTGTCTGCTAACTGTCTGGCCAACTACGCCGCAGCCGTTCACCCAGATATACGCAGAAAACAGGGCCGTTTGATCGTGCCAAAGTTTTTGCGGGCCGTTCTCAGGATTTAGCAGAGCCGGACATGAGTTAGTATTGTCAAGCTAAGCTGACAGAGTTTTCCTAGTTCTTGACCAACAATGGAAAACAACTTCCATTTTTTGTGAGAAAGGCTACAATCGGGAAGGTCTTTGCAAGATCCGATTCTCCCCGTTTGGTGCTTCAACCCTCTGCTGTTGCATTTGAGGCAGCAGACCGGCATCCAAGGTGGCGAAAACTTGCCGTGCAACTGTCATGTCTGACAACCAGAGTGAAAGCAAGGCGAATCAAAAGTTCGACACCTCCAATACAAAAGTTAGAGGGTTCCGTGCGGGAAAACTTGTACGGGTAAAAGCTCGAAGTACCGAGTAAAAAAGCCAGTATTTTTGGAAGTGTGATCGATCGCACTTCATGGTTTGCTTCTCTGGGCAAGGTATTGCAGATGATGTGGTAACTCGCTCCGAAAGAAAAAGCCGCTAGCTCAATTTAAGGTCGCGATGTTAAAATCTGCGATCAATTGAATGCGCTGACTGCTTCAAACCAGAACTCGAACCGTGACTCATAAAACAGGTGCAGTTTCGGTAACAAATTCAGCTAGCAGACCAAAAATCCCACTATTTCTTCCTGCGGGAATGTCAATACTGGCTAACTTGTCTAAACTACAAACAGACACTATTCCACTGTTATTTATTCTTTAATTCAGGAGCATGAGGAAGACGGCATGATCCCAGCTAACACCGTACTCGCAACCACAATTACACCGGAAATGGAAACAATCGAGTTGCTTCGCAGCGCCGAAAGCGTTCTACCTGAGAGCGAGTTAGAACTCTTTATCGACGAAGAAGACGATCGAGAAGAATTCTTAGACTCTCAATCTGAGGAAGATCCTAAATCTGGCAAAGGCGCCAAAGCCCGCCGTCGGGCACAGGCAAAGAAAAAGCATTATACTGAAGACTCTATTCGTCTTTACCTGCAAGAAATCGGTCGGATTCGACTGCTGCGAGCTGACGAAGAGATTGAACTAGCACGCAAGATTGCAGATTTGCTGGAATTAGAGCGAGTTCGAGAACAACTGCTCGAAGAGTATAACCGCGAACCCAAAGACAGCGAATGGGCGAATGCTGTAGATATGGCACTTCCTGCATTCCGTCACCGACTCCACGTCGGTCGTCGGGCCAAGGAAAAAATGGTGCAATCAAACCTGCGTTTGGTGGTGTCGATCGCCAAAAAATACATGAATCGCGGTTTGTCTTTCCAAGATTTGATTCAGGAAGGCTCTTTGGGTCTGATCCGGGCCGCGGAAAAATTCGATCACGAAAAAGGCTACAAGTTTTCTACCTACGCAACTTGGTGGATACGTCAAGCCATTACCAGGGCAATCGCCGATCAATCGCGCACTATCCGCCTGCCGGTTCACCTTTATGAAACCATTTCGCGGATCAAAAAAACTACCAAACTCCTGTCTCAGGAAATGGGTCGCAAGCCTACGGAAGAAGAAATTGCTACCCGCATGGAGATGACGATCGAGAAGTTGCGGTTCATTGCTAAGTCCGCACAGTTGCCCATCTCTCTAGAAACTCCGATCGGCAAAGAGGAAGACTCACGTCTGGGAGATTTTATTGAATCTGACGGGGAAACACCAGAAGATCAAGTCTCGAAAAACTTGCTTAGGGAAGACTTGGAAAGCGTTTTGGATACTCTCAGCCCCCGAGAACGAGATGTACTGCGGCTGCGTTATGGGTTAGATGACGGACGGATGAAGACCTTGGAGGAAATTGGTCAAATCTTTAACGTCACTCGTGAGCGAATTCGCCAAATCGAGGCTAAAGCCCTGCGGAAGTTGCGCCATCCTAACCGCAACAGCATCTTAAAAGAATATATCCGCTAGAGTAATTTGCTAGCATCACCCAAAAGAGTGATTCGCACTCTTTTTTTTGGGGGGGAGACCCCCCGCCCCGGTTTGAGTTATAGCGGTTAAATTTTGTGCTGCTAGCTGCCCGGAGCAAGTGGCTATTTGCCGCCCAAATCCCGCTGCCAAAAATTAGGGAGTCCATTACGGAACTCCCAAACTTTGCAGTGTCACAAAATTCTTAACTACAAAATTACATCAGACCCCAAAAGTGCAGCAGGCCTTGACCGGAAACCAATTCGATGATGACAGCGGCAGAGAAACCAATCATCGCCAGACGACCGTTCCAATTTTCGGCTCCCTCGCTGAAGCCCCAGTTCCAAGCGTTGCGTTTTTGTTCTTGCATAGTGCGAACTCCTTTCGTTAACTTGTTTAAGGCTTATGTGAATAAATATAACATTCCTTGATAAAAATGCAAGCTTGTGATTAGTGATATCGGTCATCAAGGTCGATCGACCTTGATGATTTTACCTAACAGGAAAAATAGCCAACTCTGTATCAGGATCGAACAAGTGAATTTTGTCATGGGCGATGGCCAACCAAAGCTCCTCGCCAACTCGGATCGATCGCTCAGGAGGAACCCGCACTTGCATCCGCACTGCCGGAGCATCCGTCAAACAAACTCCCAAATAAGTTTCGTGTCCCAAAGCCTCTACAATTTCCACTTGTACCGAAAGATTTTTGGTAGCCGGAGGGTTAATACTCAGATGTTCCGGCCGAATGCCCAAAATTAGCTTTCGCCCGTCATATTGTTGTAGACTTTTTGCCCAAATATCGGGTAAAGTAAAGCGAAATTGCGGGTGAGAAATCAACAGCGGAGCACTAAATTCCACCGACAAAAAATTCATCGGCGGAGAACCGATAAACTCAGCAACAAACAAATTAGCAGGCTTATTGTAAAGCTCTAGAGGTCGAGCTACTTGCTGAAGCTGGCCTCTATTCATAATAGCAATCCGATCGCCCATAGTCATCGCCTCAGTTTGGTCGTGAGTCACATAAATAGTTGTAGTTCCCAACTGTCGCTGCAACTGCACAATTTGCGATCGAGTTTCCGCCCTCAATTTCGCATCAAGATTCGATAGCGGTTCGTCCATCAAAAAAACTTCAGGATTTCGAGCCATCGCCCTACCCAAAGCTACCCGCTGCTTTTGCCCTCCCGAAAGTTGTTTCGGCAAGCGATTTAAAAGAGATTCTATTTGCAATAATTCAGCTACCTTCAGAACTCGTTCTCCTACGGCCTTTTCCCGTTCCGATAAATAGCGCAAACCCAGAGGAAACTTGCGAGTCACTCCTCCTAAAAAGTCCTCAAACAAAGGATAAGCTAGATGAGTTTTAAAAGAATTAGAAGCTAAATAATTAATAGCCTCTTCTACCTTAATCCTTATTTTTTCTCCATTCTGGATGCTTCCTTCTTCTCCTTGTATTTTCCCCCTTATCCCTTCTACTTTCTTCCCTCTACCTTCTTCCTTCTTCCTTCTTCCTTCTTCCTTCTTCCTTCTTCCTTCTTCTTTCTCCCTTTCAGTTCGGCGCAATCCAAAGGCGAGATTATCGTAAACTGTTAAGTGAGGATAGAGAGCATAATTTTGAAATACCATAGCGATATCTCGGTCTTTAGGGGGCAAATCGTTAACCAGCCGATCGCCAACCCAAATATTGCCCGCAGTCAAAACTTCCAAACCGGCGATCGATCGCAGCAAAGTGCTTTTTCCGCAGCCAGAAGGCCCCACCAGCACCATGAATTCCCCGTCTTCGACCGTTAGGTTAATGCGCCGCAAAACGCTGTTAGACGCAGGGCGCTCGGCTATAGGCGAGACATTTTCTGCGACAGTGTTTGCTTCTTTTTCCTGTTCTCCTTGGCGGAGAGGAAAACTTTTGTAGATATTTTCTAATACAACTTGCGCCATTAAACAATTTTAGATTTTAGATTTTAGATTTTAGATTTTAGATTGGGGAATTGGGCATTGGGCATTGGTAATTGAGATATTCAAGGAAGGAGGAAGTTGGGGAACGAGCAGTGTACATGATTTAAATGATTTAACGGATGGATGTTGAAGTCAGAAGTCAGAGGTCACAAATCAGATTAATGCCCCATGACTATTGACTATTGACTATTGACTATTGACTATTGACTGCTGATAACTTTGATGATTCTTTCACCTGGATTTAGGTCAAAAACTTGATCGCCTGCAGCATCTTTCCCCCAAAAAGCTATAGCATCAATAGTCGATCGCAGCACGCGGCCAGAATTAGTAAAAAGTTTGACATCCGTACCCGGAACAGCCTGGAGCAAGCCAACTAAAGCATCTTTAGGCTCTGAGAAACGAAAAGCTTGAGTGCCAATTTCGCCCCGGTTAGTAAGTCTGACAGAACCTGCAGGCATTCGTTTTGCCCAACCCAACTCGGAAAATAGCACCAGACTGTCGTCCGGGTAGAGAGTGATGCAACCCACCAACTGTTCCTGCTTCCGCAACCTGGTTACTTGAGATCCCTGGGCCGCGCGGCCCATTGGCGGCAGTTGTTCATCATCAATCTCAAACCGAAGGACTCGGCCTCCTGAAGTGGCGATCGCCACTTGCTCGCCGACTTTAGCCAGACTCGCACAGCGCAGCCGATCGTCCTCCTTGAGTTTAACAACAGTAACGCCACGATTAGTCAAATCAGCAAATTCCTGCATCGCCAAGCGCTTAATTTTCCCTTGCTGAGTCAGAGTTACTAAATCCGCCGCCTCCGAATTTTCCGGCAAAATAAAGTGTGCGACTGTGATTTCCGACAAAGCGCGATCGGCACTGTCTTTAGTAGCACTCGGCGACAACAAACTGACGATCGGCGTTCCCCGGTCTTTGGCGCTACTACTAGGAATATCGGTCACTTTCAGCGGGTAAGCTTTGCCGTTAGGAGTTAAGACGACCAAAGTGCGATCGGTTTTCGTCAGATTTGCCGTCACAATAAAATCTTCATTTTTTTCTAAAGCTGAAACCGATTTTTCGCGACTTTTCGAGCGTGGCTTTTCCCCAGTTGGCAACCGTCGCACGTACTGCTTGTGCGAAAATTCAACAATAGTTTCCTCTGGCTCTAGAACGGGCAATAAGTTCGGCTGAATCGTTGCCGGCGACAACTGCTTGACCCCAGAATTTTTCTTACCAGAAAATTGTGATTCGGCGTTTGCTGCCCGTGCAGTTCCATTGGCGAATTTAGTGCGGCGGGGGTCAGCGTACTTGCGTTTGAGCGAGCGAAATTCCTTCTTTAAAGCCTTCAAAAGTTCGCGCCTGTCGCTCAACAACCGCTGCAATTCTTGAATATTAGCCATCAACTCATCAAACTCAGACTGCAAATTTTGCCTTTCCAAACCAGTCAGCCTACGCATAGGCATCGCCAAAATCGCATCAGCTTGACTTTCGCTCAAATTGAGGCGAACTTGCAAAGTTTGCTTAGCAGTAGAGCCGTCAGGAGAATTTCTGAGAATGTCGATCGCGGTATCAAGATTTGTCAAAGCCAACATTAAGCCTTGGACAATATGACAGCGGCGTTCAGCAGCCTGCAACTCGTAATTGTAGCGGCGGGTAAGAGTCACTTCCCGGAAATCCAGAAATTCCTGCAACAATTGTCTGAGGGTCAACTGTCGCGGTTGACCGTTGACAATTGCCAGCAAAATCGCGCCAAAATTTGTTTGCAGGTCAGTTTGCTGGTAAAGGCGAGCGAGAACCGCTTCTGGGGTAAATTCCCGCTTGAGTTCAATCACCACTCGAATCCCTTCGCGATCGCTCTCGTCACGCAAATCAGAAATACCGTCGAGGCGGCCAGCATTGACCAACTCCGCCACCTTTTCAATCCAAGCCGCCTTATTTACCTGAAACGGAAACTCCGTCACCACGATCGCCGTTTTAGTACGCACCTTGCGATTACCTGGCACTTCTTCCACCCCGGCCACACCCCTGACCGCAATGCTGCCTCGACCCTTAGTGTAGGCGTCAACAATGCCCTCTGTAGCGACAATTTCCCCTCCGGTTGGAAAATCCGGGCCCGGAATCAGTTCTATCAACTTCTCGTCGGGTAGTTCCGGGTTTTCAATCAAAGCAATTAAACCGTCTACCACCTCCCCCAAATTGTGCGGCGGGATATTAGTTGCCATCCCCACAGCAATACCCGTACAGCCATTGAGTAACAGAAACGGCAACTGAGCAGGCAGCGCCGTCGGTTCCTGCTGGGAACTGTCAAAGTTACCAGTAAAATCAACAGTTGCCTCGCCGACTTGGGTTAGCATAGCTTCGTGGGCGATCGGTGCCAGCCTCGTTTCCGTATAGCGCATAGCAGCGGCCGGATCATTGTCCACCGAACCGAAATTGCCGTGACCCGCCAGTAAAGGATAGCGGCTCGAAAACTCCTGAACCATGCGTACCAGAGCGTCGTAAACCGATTGGTCGCCGTGGGGGTGATATTTTCCCAAAACATCTCCAACTACCCGGGCGCACTTACGGTAAGGTCGGTCTGGCGTCAGACCGAGTTCGTGCATCGCATATAAAATTCGACGGTGAACTGGTTTTAAACCGTCGCGGACATCAGGCAAAGCTCGCCCGACGATCACACTCATGGCATATTCGAGGTACGATTGCTGCATCTCGGCGTGCAGAGGCGTAGAAATTACTTGTCCGGAAAGTAGGTTGAGTTGTTTAGCCATGAGTCCTTGTGTCCGTTAATTCCTGAGTGAAAACAGCCTCTGTCAATAATGCCGAGGTTCCCTGTCTCGATTGAAAAGCCTTTGCCGCAGGCGAACCGAAAGTTCGACCCAACCGCCCAGTTGAAGAATAAAAATAAACTTAACTTGTGAAAGCAGAATCAGAGTCCCGAAGACGGGCAACACTTGCCTCTTACTCTCCACTCTTACCCTAACCTCTATGTTGCCTTCATTTGTGCCTACCTGTCTATTTACCTTCTGCCGTGAGAAGGTTGATTCACAGGAGAACACGGAATGCCTAAAACTCAGAACCTAGTGAGGCTTTAGCTTTTCCTAGGAAAGCGTCACGAGGGACTTGAGTCCCCGTCAATCCATGATAGAATTTAATTGCAATTAGGAATAACCATCTACACGAAGAAATATTCTATTCAGGAGAAACCCCAGATTGATCTCGTCTCAGTACAGCCGTAGCGTGGATCAAGCAGCAATGGTAGACGATCGAGCTTATCGTATTTTGGAAGCGTGATGGACTCCGAAAGTATTAAAAAAGAAAAGTAAGCGGAATTGGAATATCTCTGGGACTGGTACTTGTTCTGATCGTGTAGAGGCGACTGGACTATGAGTGAAGTCCAAGTTTTGGGCTTATTCAACCACAGAACGTGGCCCTGACTCGCTGAGAGTGTCAAAAATGCCGATATTGATGAATTCATCAGTCAAAAGCTCTCCTGGCGATATCTCCTAGTCTGACAACCCCTTGATGAACGGAAGCCTCGATATTTTAAGCCGTTTTGAGGGGTTAAAACTGAGAATTAGGAATCTCCAACAATCCCCGCTAGATTCGCTACTCCGAATGCTGTGGCGACGGGAGTATGTGAATAAACATGGCTTGATTCTAGTGAGGAAGAAGGAAAATAATTATCACACATTCCCGGCTCTAATAGCAGTTCAAAAAATAATGCAACTGTAGACCCGTGATCCAAATTGATATCCAGTCAATCAGTTCCCATCTAAAATCTAAAATCTAAAATGGTAGAAGCCGGGGGCTTGACCGAAAGAGAGGATACTATAAGTCCAGGACGCACGGGTAGTCAGAAACCGGGTTTTCATAGCAATAGTTCGTTCTAGTCCGCCGAAACGAGCAAAAACTCGGTTGCGAGGCGTCGTCCATGCGTCCAGGATTGTACTAGAAACCTGCTACCTGAGAATCTTGAGACTCTCACCACTGTCAGGTCTAGTTATAAAAAAGAACTAAACTGTCTGTGTGTAGTAGTCTAAATGATGGTACTGGATGCTTCTAAGCATCTGTAAACCCTCTCACAGCTAGTGGCTAAAGGATATACATACGGGTTTTGCAGGGTTCCCGGCTGATGGCGCTAAAAACTCTGCATTTTTGACGGGGAATGTAGTCCCCGTGTCGTGTTCCTCTTTGGACTAAAGTCACAAAGTTTCTATACTTCCCATATTTATTTATGAAAACCGTTCTGATTGTAGAGGACGATTTGGTTAATGCTCGGGTTTTTTCCAAAATTCTGACTAAGCGGGGGGGCTTAGCCGTGAAGCACACGGAAAATGTTGAAGAGGTGATGCAGATTGCTGCCAACGGCGAAGCTGATTTGATTTTAATGGATGTGTCTCTTTCGCGCAGCGTGTACCAGGGCAAATCTGTTGACGGGATTAAGATTACTCAACTGCTCAAAGCTGACCCACAAACGGCATCGCTGCCGATTATTTTGGTGACTGCTCACGCGATGGCTGGTGATAAAGAAACATTTCTGGATCAAAGCGGTGCCGACGGTTACATCTCTAAACCTGTGGTAGACCATCAAGAGTTTGTTAATCAAATCAAGGCTTTGCTGCCTGATTGAGTGAACCATATATGCAGAAGGAAGAAGGAAAAAGGAAGAAGGAATAAAGAATTGTTTGTTTAAACCAACAAACAATTAAAACTCTAGAATTACAAAGTTTGCTTAAACTCTGAATCTTCCTTCTTCCTTCTTCCTTTGGATATCTCATCGCACAATGCTATGAGTTCGGACTGTTAATTAGTGAGGATAATTTGAGATTTTTCAAGTCATGAAATCGAAGTGTGCGTTGCGGCGAGGAACCAACTTATCCTCAGCGATCGCAACGCTGTTCACTCATTCATGCAATCTCAAAACTATGATTATTCTTCGTCCTCATCGAAGTCAAAACCGATATCATCATCATCGTCAACATCAGGTCCCAAGGCATCATCCTCAGTCTCAGCGACAAAATCATCATCATCAACCTCAACTTCCTCAAAATCCTCATCAGGCTCAAGATCAGACGGGCGCCCGATCTCAAAACCGCTCTCGATCGTATAAGCACGGCGCGCCGATCGGTCATCAAGTACCACATCCTCCTGCAAATCGTGGATGTCCTCATCAAACACAGCACCATCAAAACCCGCATCCTGAACCCCAGCATCCTCATAGGCATTGAACCCAGTACCCGCAGGAATCAGGCGGCCGATGATGACATTTTCCTTGAGCCCCCGGAGCCAGTCAGACTTACCTTCGATCGCAGCCTCAGTCAACACCCGCGTAGTCTCCTGGAACGAAGCAGCGGAAATAAAGCTATCAGTATTCAGCGAAGCCTTAGTAATCCCCAGCAACACCGGAGTATAATCCGCCGGCGCTCCACCAGTAATTGACATCGCCTCATTCACCTGCTCAACCTGCCGCAATTCTACCAACTCGCCAGGGAGCATAGTAGTATCGCCGCCATCTTCCATCCTGACTTTGTTAGTCATCTGGCGGACAATCACCTCGATGTGCTTATCAGAAATATCCACGCCCTGAGACTGATAAACCGACTGCACCTCATTCACCAAAAACGTCTGCACCTGTTGGAAACTCTCCAAGGCAGCCTCAAAAGTAGACTGTCGCTCCTTAAGTACGTGGAAGAACACCTCCAGAATTTCGTGAGGGTTAGCAGGCCCGTCGGTCAAAGCTTCGGCGACGCCTACGCGCTGTCCGTCGGAAACGATCGGGTTTTGACCAGGCAACAAAGGATACTCCTCAATTCGGCCATCATCCTCAATCACCGCAAGTTCCACAACATCGTCATCCGTAACCACACGAGCCGTCCCCGGCCGCTTGGCTAAAATACAAGCTTCCTTCGGCTTCCGTCCTTCAAGAAGTTCCTCAATCCGTGGCAAACCCTGAATGATATCCCCAGTCTTTGCCCGCTCAAACACCAGAATCACCAAATTGTCACCCCGCTGCACCAAGTCGCCGTCGTCTACGTGCAGCACCGCACCGGCCGAAACCCGGTAAGGACGAGCCACCCTGAGCAAGAGTTTCGCCGGTTCTGTCTCCGACGCAGGTACAACCTTCACAACTTGGCCGGATTCTTCGAGAACAACCCCCGGAGCTATTTCGGTACCAGCCACCAGTAGTTGACCCGGACTCACATCCGGTGTACCCGCCACAGAGATCGAAATAGAATCCGCATCTCGCATCACCAAAAGTCGGCGCACTGGTTCGCCATGCCCCTCACGGATGCCTCGAACGATACCCGCTTCTTTGCAGAGAATCTCGGTGCGGGCGACTACTGCTCCGGGCGCGATCGACTGCCCATCTTCGACCAACAGTCGCGTGTGAGTGCTGCCCTGAGTCGGATCAGCAGACACATCCCGCCGAATCACTAGCGATTCCAAAATGACTAGCTGCAAGCGGAAAGTCTTGGAAACTCGATCGCCCCCATCGGCTACTGTCATCGCCAATTCTTGCGACTCCGTACCGTCTTCAGGCGAACCCCAAGCCGGGCCCGAACCGTCGGCTCCAAAAGCCATAGCATCATCTTCATCGGGCAGGAGCTCAATATCCGCCGCCAGTTGCGGAGCTCCAGAACCAATTTCCAAAATAAGCTGAGTCCGCAGCAGTTCCAATCCCTCGACAGATTTGACGCGCTCCCCATCCTTATAAGGAAGTCGCTGCACCGCTTTCAAAGAGATCGACTCATTCAGCGCCGTCTGAGAAGGCACTGGTGGCTTATCCGGCACCGGAAACTCCACCACAGGCCGCAGCAGCAAAGCCGGGCCTTCGGGAGTTTCGATATACTCCGCATAGCCCAACTCTTCGGCAATCAATCCCGGGGAAATTTCTTGACCCGCGTTGACGATTTGACCTTCTCCGAAAGTTAGCGGCGGGCGGTCAACTACATGGAGTGTGCCCGGTTTGATGACAATTTCCCGGAGGATGTCATTTTTCTGAGTGATTTCCACTGCCCCGCTGGTTTGGCAGAAAATATCCTTAACGACTTCTGTACCTGCTTCTACGTACTGACCATCTTCGACCAGCAGCAGAGAAATATCCTTATTCACCTCGTGGCACTCTTCCGGTATCCAGAGCAGAGTGCCGCCTTTAACGACTTCGTAGCCAAGTTTAGCTTTGCCGCGTTTGTGGACTTCCACCCCGCCGTACTTGACAATGCCCCCTGTAGCTGTGCGGTAGCTGTCGTCGAGCAGTTCGGCGACGACTTCCCCGTTAATCACTTTGCTCCCAGGAGCAGTCTTCAGGGAAAACCGCTGCTTAGAAGATGTTTCGATCGTGTAGTGGTCGCGGCCGCCTGCACTTTCAGCCCGCACGACTGCTTGGTCTAGCAGGACTTGGGCGGTGATAATTTCGATTTCTCTGGGGTCAGCGATGCGGACTACGCCACCGTGTTCGG
Source organism: Microcoleus sp. Pol12B5 (assembly GCF_036701335.1). Taxonomy (NCBI): domain Bacteria; kingdom Bacillati; phylum Cyanobacteriota; class Cyanophyceae; order Oscillatoriales; family Microcoleaceae; genus Microcoleus; species Microcoleus sp. Pol12B5. The sequence continues at coordinate 24,040 of NZ_JAUBQQ010000054.1, forward strand.
AGACGAGTTTAGTTTCGGCAATCACGCTTTCGGCCGGAATGCGATCGCCATTTTTCACTGCCGGTTCCGCACCAGGGGGCAAGTTGTAGACTTCTCCTGAGAGAATCCAAATCAGCCCCCCTTTGCTGGCTGTGCGGGTGGTGTTCCCTTGGCGGTCGGTTTTTTCTTCAGGCACCAAATCAGCGAATTTGGCTTCTCCGGCTAAGTCGGAAGCCACGTCTGTAGTCACTTTTTCCGTAGTTTTGCGGGCGGCGCGACCGACGATCGGCACTTCTGCCAAAACTTGACCGGGAATGGCGCGCTGTCCGTCTTTGACCATCAGAGTAGAACCCTGGACGATCGCTAATTCGATTTTCAGTTTTTGATTTTTGGCACCGGATTTTCCTTCTTCAAATCCGTCGCCCTCAAATACGAGTTTGCCGTTGTTTTCGGCTACCAGTGCTTCTTCGCCGTGTCTGGTGCGGAAAGAGCGAGTACGCAGGTTCTTGAATTTCACTACGCCGGGGAAGGGGGCGCGTTCTTGTTTGGCGACTTCTCCGGTGAATACACCGCCTGTGTGGAAGGTACGCATGGTGAGCTGGGTTCCCGGTTCCCCGATCGACTGAGCCGCAATAATCCCGATCGCTTCTCCCATGTCCACCATTTTCAAATGGGCGAGACTCCAGCCATAGCAGTGCTGACAAACCGATCGCGTAGATTCGCAAGTCAGGGGCGATCGTAAATACACCTCTGCCACCCCAGCGTTACCAATTTCCGTCGCCAACTCATCGGTAATTGGCTGATTTCGGACGGCTTTTTCGTCGCCGTAGGTCACGATTTCCCCGGTTTTGGGGTGCACCGCATCTCTCGCCAACACCCGCCCTAGCAGCCTGTCCTTGAGGGGAATCAGCACTGTTGCTCCGTCCGTCATCGGTCGTACTCGAATTCCCCGCTGAGTGCCGCAGTCCACTTCCCGCACAATTACGTCTTGGGACACATCCACCAAACGACGAGTCAAATAGCCAGAGTCTGCCGTCCGCAACGCTGTATCTACCAAGCCTTTGCGCGCGCCGTAGGAAGAGATGATGTATTCGGTGACGGTGAGTCCTTCGCGGAAGTTGGTTTTAATTGGCAAGTCGATGATTTCGCCTTGGGGGTCAGCCATCAATCCGCGCATTCCGACTAGCTGTCGCACTTGAGAAATGTTTCCCCGCGCCCCGGAGAATGCCATCATGTAGACCGAGTTTAGGGGGTCTGTGGCTCGGAAGTTTTTGACTACTTCGTCTTTGAGGTCTTCTGATGTGCTGTTCCAGGTATCGATTACTTTTTGGAAGCGTTCGACTTCGGTGATTTCGCCTCTGGTGTATTTTTGTTCGGTGATGCGGATTTCTTCTTCGGCTGCATCTAGGAGCGATCGTTTTGACGGGGGAACCTGCAAATCGTCTACGCTAATCGAAACTCCCGCTCGTGTCGCAAAGCGGAAACCCAAGTCTTTGAGTTTATCGGCCATTTGCGCTGTACGGGCCGTTCCGTAGTGCATGAAGGACCAAGAGATTAATTTTTTGAGCTGACCTTTGTCAACAACTCGATTGCGAAAAACAATTTCCTTATTTTCTGTCATCTTTCGTAAGTAGTGGTAATTGGTAATTGGTAACTTTTATTCCCGTTCGACTTCGGTTCCCCTGAGCGAATCCGAAGGGTTCAGGAACCGCGTAGCCGAAGTATTGGTAATTGGTAATTGGTAATTGATAAGTAGAGTGGCGGTAAAAAACAACAAGCATTTTTTAGGGGTGGGTTTAGCGTATAAGGAAGAGAGCTAAGCTAGGAGATTAATGCACTCACCTGCCCTTCCCATAGTAAAGTTTATTTCCACCTACCTACTTAATTGGTAATTGGTAACTTTTACTGCCCTTCGACTTCGCTCAGGAACCGCGTATCCGAAGTATTGGTAGGTATTAATGGGTAATTTGTCCGGCTTCAATCACTATTATTTGTTAGCGATTATTTGTCAGTTATTACCCATTACCTCTTACCTCTTACCTCTTATCCATTACCTTTTACCCTTACCCATTTCTAATTATTAATCACCGATTCGATCGTTTGGTGATAGATAATCCTACCCGGAGTAGTGCGAATGAACTGATTGATCATCTTCCCCTCCCCATCTTCCCGAACCCGGCGGAACTTGTATTCCTTGGTCACTATACCGTCCGTAGAACGTTCCACCTTCAACGGTTCTCCTTCAGGTTCAGTGTTTTCTATAGCACCTTGAAACCTCACCCACACATAAGAGTGCAAGTCAACCACCCCTTGTTCATAAGCTACAACCGCATCGGTGAGGTTGGAGAAATAGTGACCTGCTCCTTTTTGAGCGTCAGGATTTTCGGCTGTCAAGTAATAGCAACCGAGAACCATATCTTGAGAAGGAGTAACGATCGGTCTTCCGGTTGCCGGCGACATAATGTTGTTAGAAGCCAGCATCAGCAAGCGCGCTTCCGCCTGAGATTCCAGAGACAAAGGCACGTGCACTGCCATTTGGTCGCCGTCAAAGTCAGCGTTAAAAGCCGGACAAACCAGTGGGTGAAGCTGAATTGCCCTCCCGTCCACCAAAATCGGCTCAAAGGCTTGAATCCCCAAACGGTGCAGCGTCGGCGCCCGGTTCAACATTACCGGGTGTCCTTCAATCACCTCCTGAAGCACGTCCCAAACGCTGGGATCGTTGCGCTGAATCAGTTTTTTGGCAGCTTTGATGTTGTTGACTAATCCTTGGCGGATCAAGCGGTGGATGACGAAAGGCTGGAAAAGTTCGATCGCCATTTCCCTTGGCAAACCGCACTGATGAATTTTCAGTTTCGGCCCCACCACAATCACTGAACGGCCGGAGTAGTCAACCCGTTTCCCCAGCAAGTTTTGCCGGAAGCGCCCTTGTTTCCCTTCAATGATGTCCGACAGCGACTTCAGCGGGCGGTTGTTTGCCCCCACAACTGTCCGGCCCCGGCGACCGTTGTCAATCAGCGCATCCACAGCTTCTTGCAGCATCCGCTTTTCGTTGCGGATGATAATCTCCGGCGCCAGAATTTCTTGCAGTCTCGCCAAGCGGTTATTGCGGTTGATGACTCTCCGATACAGGTCGTTGAGGTCACTCGTTGCAAAACGCCCGCCGTCTAACTGCACCATGGGCCGCAAGTCGGGGGGAATCACCGGAATCACATTGAGCACCATCCAATCGGGTTGAGATCCCGTAGCGATGAAGTTGTCAATTACCCGCAAGCGTTTAATTAACTTTGCCCGTTTTTGACCTTTAGCATTAGCAATATCTTCCCGCAGCTTTTCCGCTTCACTTTCTAGCGGAATATTTTGCAGCAAAACTTGCAAAGCTTCAGCACCTATGCCTACTTCTACGCCCGTCAGCGTGGAATCTTCGCTGTAAAGTTCGTCTTCTATTTCCAGCCAAGCATCTTCCGTCAGCAATTGCTTGTATTGCAGCTTTTCTGCATTACCTGCATTGAGGACAACGTAGGCATTGAAATACACGATTTGTTCGACATCCCGGAGCGGCATATCTAACAGAATTGCCATGTAACTCGGGATACCTTTTAGATACCAAACGTGAGCTACTGGAGCTGCTAATTTGATAAAGCCCATGCGATGGCGGCGGACGCGAGATTCAGTGACTTCAACACCGCATCTTTCGCAAACAATGCCTCTATGGCGAACTCGTTTGTACTTCCCACAATGACATTCCCAATCTTTTGCAGGCCCAAAAATGCGCTCGCAAAACAAGCCATCCATTTCAGGTTTTAACGTGCGATAATTTATGGTTTCCGGTTTTGTCACCTCTCCAGTAATCTGACCGTTGGGTAAAGTTCTCTCTCCCCACTGTCTAATTCTTTCTGGTGATGCTAACCCAATCTTGACGTAATCAAAGCGTTGTTCTATTTTAGCCATTTTTGACTCCAATTAATAATTTACAGTCGATTATTTGTTGTTGTTTATCTTTTTGGGTTGCGTGTTTCACTGCTTAAATCAATGTTATACTCCTCTATATGTGACGTGGTTTTTAATATCAGAGATGACACTTGACGATACTCCAAAGTCATCAGCGATTTTAGAGATTGATTCTCTACCTCTAATTCTTTTTCGTACCTCAAGAGCTTGCTCGAAAGTCAATTTGCGATCAAGATATCCGCCCATGCGAGGAACTGGAACCTCTTCGCCTGCTTCCTTCCAAGTGACGTGATACTTAATATCGTGTATGGTTTTGCGACCAACACTGTATTCTTGAGCTACATCCTTCACTCTCTCTCCTGCTGCTAGTTTTTGCCTAATTTCTCGCACCTTTTCCCAGTCTAATTTGGCATTAGAAAGGGGATGACTTTTGCCTTGAGTGCGTCCTTTCTTAGAAGCATCTAATAAATTTTGAGTGCGAGTTCCACCCCAAAGGTGTTCTGGATTAATACAACTGGGAGTATCGCAGGTATGACAAGCATCCATCGAAGTGGGAACTTCACATCCTAATTTCTCTGCTAAAACAGCACGAGTAACTGATTGGGATTTCCCATTTTTAAAGTACCTGCCATAACCACCTTGACCATCCTTTGCACCTTGAAAAATTATGCAGCCGCTGTCTTGAATTTCTCCTACAAAACCGGGGGGAACTGTAGTGAAGTTATAGGGAATTTTTGCCTGAAGTATCTTAGTAAGAGTGTCATACTGTACGCCATACTCTTTTATTAGGTGGCTTTTGATGGTTCCAGCTAAATATTTACGCTGAATTTCCCGCAGTTGTTCGATCGATAGTTTACCAATACCGGGAATACTTTTGCGTCGGGGAGTTTTGCGAACGCGCCCCATCATTTGCGCTGTATTCTCAGCCGCAGTTCCAGGTACGAGATGTGATGGGTTAATGCAGCTTGGATTGTCGCAGGTGTGGCAAGCAAAATAACCGGAATCTAGAAATCCTGGTATCTTTGATTCGAGCACTAATCGGTGGACTAATACCGTTTTGCCCTCGATCCACTTGCGCCCGTAACCATTTTTGAGCTTACTCCCTTGCCAATTAATACAGCCAGTCTTCAGGTCAAATTCTCCTTCTATTCCCGGGCCAACTGTTACAATAGTCATGTCAGCGTCTCTCCTCTTAAGAGCGTTGATTCGCCTCAGCAGTGGTACGAACACTGCTGAGGCATTTTAATTTGATTGAGATTGTCGATTAAAGATTAAAGAATTGAATGCTGTCAAAAAATCTTTAATCTTTAATCTAAAATCTTTAATGCCTAATCCTCGTCCAGTTCGTCACGAGAAAGGGATTCGTAAGTAGGCCGGGAGGGCGATCGCTTGCCCCCAGCATCTGCCATCAAATCCACCTCAACGTGCTCGCTGCCCTCGTCAGATGTATTCACCTTGTGCACGGCAATATCCAAGCATAAAGATTGCAACTCCCGCATCAGCACCTTGAAAGATTCCGGCGTACCGGGGCGCGGAATGGCTTTGCCTTTGACGATCGCATTCAGCGCTTCATTCCGTCCCTGCATATCGTCCGACTTGACAGTCAGCAACTCTTGCAAAGTATAAGCTGCACCGAACGCTTCCAGAGCCCAGACTTCCATTTCTCCGAACCGCTGACCCCCCTGCTGCGCTTTGCCGCCCAAAGGCTGCTGCGTTACCAGCGAGTAAGGGCCTGTGCTGCGGGCGTGGATCTTATCGTCTACCAAGTGAACCAGCTTCAGCATATAAGCGATGCCGACTGTGATCGGGCGATCGAACGGTTCCCCAGTTCGGCCATCGTAGACAATAGTCTTGCCGGGGTGCTTTTCATTAAACACCCAAGGCTTGCCGGTTTTTTCGCGCGCCTCCTGTAGCTTGCCGTGTACGGTTTCGCGCGACTTTTCAGCGCCGTGCATTTCATCAAAAGGCACCATCTTGAACCGCATCGACAGATTTTCGCCCGCCCATCCCAGCAAACACTCAAAAATCTGACCTACGTTCATCCGCGACGGTACGCCCAAGGGATTGAGCACTATGTCAACCGGAGTCCCGTCGGGCAAATAAGGCATATCCTCCATCGGCAGAATCCGGGACACAATACCCTTATTTCCGTGGCGGCCGGCCATTTTGTCGCCGACTTGAATCTTCCGCTTTTGAGCCACGTAGACGCGGACGACCATGTTGGCGCCGGGGGGCAGTTCGTCGCCCTGTTCGCGGGTAAACACCCGCACGTCCACCACGCGGCCTTTTTCGCCGTTAGGGACGCGGAGGGAATTGTCGCGCACGTCGCGGGCTTTTTCGCCGAAGATTGCCCTCAGCAGTTTTTCTTCCGGCGGTTGGTCGGATTCGCCTTTGGGGGTGACTTTGCCGACTAGGATGTCGCTGGCTTCTACCCAAGCACCTTTGCGGATAATTCCTTGTTCGTCTAGCTGGCGCAGCGCGTCTTCGCCGACGTTAGGAATTTCACGGGTGATTTCTTCGGGGCCGAGTTTAGTTTGACGGGCTTCGATTTCGTATTTTTCAATGTGAATCGATGTGTAGACATCTTCGTACACCAAACGCTCGCTGATTAGCATCGCGTCTTCGTAGTTGTAGCCTTCCCAAGGCATATAAGCTACGAGGATGTTGTGACCCAGAGCGAGTTCTGCCCCTTCGGTGGAGGAACCGTCAGCGAGCACTTGACCTGCTACGACGCGATCGCCCTCATAAATCAGCGGACGCTGGTTTAAGCAAGTATCCTGGTTAGAACGCTGATATTTTTGCAGTTCATGTTCGATGCAGCCAGCATATTTTTGCTTCCAAACCGAGGGCTGTTTGACTTTGAGATCGTCGTATTCCTTAATCAGGAAATGTTCTTCACTGGAATTCGATTCGGCATCTACAGCCAGGGGTTTGACAATAATCCGGGTAGCGTCGATGTAAATCACCTCGCCGTCGATCCGGGAAACTACAACCATCCCGGAATCTCGCGCCGCCTGAGCTTCTAAGCCCGTACCGACTAGGGGCCGTTCTGGTTTCAGTAGCGGCACAGCTTGCCGCTGCATATTCGATCCCATCAGAGCTCGGTTGGCGTCGTCGTGTTCCAAGAACGGAATCAGCGATGTCGCTACGGAGACGATTTGCACCGGCGAAATCGCCATGTAGTCCACCTGCATCGGGGTGGTGGTAGTAAATTCTTGGCGGTAGCGGACGGCTACGGTTTCGCCCAAGAGGTTGTTGTCTTCGTCGAGGCTGATGTCTCCAGGGGCCACGCGCAAATCGTCTTCTTCGTCGGCTGTCATGTAAACAGGGGCTTTGTCGCGCAGCACCCGTCCTTTTTCTACTGGATAAAAAGGAGTTTCGATGAAGCCGTAGGGGTTGACGCGGGCGTGGGTTGCCAAGGAACCGATCAGACCGGCGTTGGGGCCTTCTGGTGTTTCGATCGGGCAAATCCGGCCGTAGTGGGACGGGTGAATGTCCCGTACTGCAAACCCGGCGCGTTCGCGAGTCAGACCTCCAGGGCCCAAGGCGGAAAGCCGACGTTTGTGAGTCAGTTCTGCGAGAGGGTTGGTTTGATCCATGAACTGCGATAGCTGGGAGGAACCGAAGAATTCCTTGATTGCTGCTACCAGCGGTTTGGGGTTGACCAGAGAAGCGGGGCTGAGGGAGTCGGCATCCGAGACGGTCATTCTTTCGCGGATGATCCGTTCTAAGCGGTTAAGTCCGACGCGCACTTGGTTTTGCAGCAGTTCTCCGACACTGCGGACGCGACGGTTGCCTAAGTGGTCGATGTCGTCGGTGGAGCCGATGTCGAATTCGAGGTTAATTAAATAGTCGATCGCCGTCAAGATATCTTGGGATGTCAGTACCCGCATGGTATCGGGGACTGTCAAGCGCAATTTTTTGTTGAGTTTGTAGCGGCCGACTCGTCCCAAATCGTAGCGTTTGGGGTCGAAAAAGCGCGAGTTGAGGAGCTGTTCGCCTCCCGCCACGGTGGGGGGTTCGCCTGGACGAAGTTTGCGGTAGAGCTCCATCAAAGCTTCTTCTTCGCCGAATTGTCCTTCTTTCTCGATCGTTTTTTGGAAGTATTCCGGGTGCCGCAGGGAGTCGTAGATTTCGCCGTCTGTGAGTCCCAAAGCTTTGAGCAGCACCTGGGCTGAGAGTTTGCGGGTTTTGTCGATTCTGACCCAGACTAAATCGTTTTTGTCTGTTTCAAATTTCAGCCAAGCGCCGCGGTTGGGGATCAGACTGGCGTTGTAAGAACGGCGACCGTTTTTGTCGGTTTCGGATTTGTAGTAGACGCCGGGGGAACGCACGATTTGGTTGACAATTACCCGTTCTGCGCCGTTGATGATGAATGTGCCGCGCTCGGTCATCAAGGGCAAGTCGCCGATGAAGACTTCTTGTTCTTTGATTTCCCCTGTTTCTTTGTTAATCAGGCGGGTGGGGACGTACATTTGCACCGAGTAGGTGCTGTCCCTGCGCTTGGCTTCGTCCACATCATATTTGGGGCGCTTGAGTTTGAAGTCTTTGCCCATGAAGTGGAGTTCCAGCTTGCCCGTGTAGTCTGTAATCGGGGAGAAGCTGTCGAGTTCTTCGATCAGTCCGGCTTCTAGGAACCAGCGGAAACTTGCCCGCTGGATTTCGATCAAATCGGGCAAGGTGAAGGCGAATTCTGTGTAATCTTTAGTGGTCATGGGGGTCCTTTTTCCGCAGTGGCTCTAGCTTTTTACATGGCGCCAAGGCTGGGCTTTTTTACCTTGTTGCGTTTTTTTGATGGATTGTGTGAGAGAATTTATATGATGTTTTCGATCGCCTGCCAACTGATGCAACGGTTATTCTTGCTGGTGGCTCGCAGTATTTTTGTGCGGATTTTAGTTTCGATCGAGATGCTTTCAGCTCTGATCTCGTGGTATCCCGGGGTTAATTCCCTACACTTTTGACTCCTAAAATTGACTTGACAGCTATTGCCAAATTGCTGAGGTTCCAAGTTTCTTCTGATGTGTAAGTTTGAGGTATTGCGTGAAGTTTTGACCGATCCCGAAGGTTAGCGTACTCGCGTTGTGTTGGTAGTTCGTGGGCGACATCGCAGTCGCGGATACTGAGCCAACGTCCGATCGGTCGGTTCTTTTTATTATAGGACGCAAATCCGATCGCAACAGGCAACGCCAAAAGAATCTCCAATAAAGGATGAATCCGGTTTTTCTGGCAGGATAGAAATGGGATTATCCTGAGCGCTGGCTCCTAAATCGACCTGTTTTCCTAGTTTCTCTGTTCTGCTATAACTAAACTGAAAAGCCGAATAGCTGACAGGCATTTTCGGTTGTCTGCTGGGACAAAGTTAAGAGAGAAACTCCTCTCAATTTAGCAACTTGCTCGGCTACGTAGTAGACATAGGCTGGTTCGTTGCGTTTTCCCCGCTGGGGTACCGGGGCGAGAAAAGGGCAATCTGTCTCGACTAGGATGCGATCGCTATTTACCATACAAGCTGATTCTTGTATTTGCAAGGCTTTTTTAAAGGTGACTGTTCCACTAAAACTAATGTAGAAACCTAGGTCTAAAAACCACTGGGTTTCTTCGGGTGTGCCTCCCCAGCAGTGCATAACTCCGCGCACTGGCCCGCGTGTTTGCCAAAAGTTTCTCAGCATTTCGGCCATTGGGGCGGCGGCGTCGCGACAGTGGATAATGACTGGTTTGTCTAGTTCCTGGGCGATTGCAAGCTGTGCCTCAAACACTTTAAACTGGTGTTCTCGATCGTCAGATTTATAAAAGTCCAGTCCGGTTTCGCCGATCGCCACTACCCTAGAGTCCGAACTTGCTAATTCCCTAATCTGGCTCGCAGTCTCGTCTTTCCACTTCTCGGCATCTAGGGGGTGGAGTCCAACCGCAAACGAGACTTCTGCAAACTGATTGGCGATTGCTTGAATGCCGGCAAACTCTTCTGGCTCTACACAAGAATGAACCAGCCGAACTACACCAGCTTCGCGCCAGCGTTCTCGAATGGCTTCTAACTCAGATTTGTAGGTCTCAAAGTTGATATGAACGTGAGTGTCGATGAGCTGCATGGGGGAAGCAGATTAGAGGTGATACGGGAGAGTCCTGGTGGGATAGTGCGAGGGGGGAGTGAGAGAGTCTGGGAGTAGGAGTGGGAGAGAGTGTGTGGGAAAAATCTTCCGTTTTCTTTCTTCCTTCTTCCTGCTTCACGCTGGACTTCTTCACGCTTGACTTCTTCCCTCAACATCCATCCCTTCAATCTTGTAAACTGCTTCGTTGCCGAACTTTCTGCTTCCTTAAGATGCTACCGATACTTCGTGTGGCTTGAGGGTTCTTGCCAAGCGGGACTTTTTGCGAGCGCCGTTGTTGCGGTGGAGTACACCTTTTTTGACAGCTTTGTCAATTTTGCTGTATGCCTCAGACATTCGCTGCTGGACTTCTTGCATTAATTCAGGGCTCGGAGCTGCGGCGTACTTGTCTACGGCAGCGAAATACTTCTTCATCAGAGTTTTGACCGCTGACTTGTAAGATTTGTTGTACAAGCGGTTACGTTCGGCGATTTTGACTCGTTTGACGGCGGACTTAATATTTGCCATAGTTCTGTTGCTGGAAGTAGGTATTCATTGATACACCCTAGTCTCAAGACACGGGGATTTTGAAGGACAACCTTTTCGGGATCGATCCACAAAAAGCTTGATTTTTAATGGCGGAGTGAGACAGCCACTCTCCCTTCGCTCAGATTGAGCTGAGTCTGTGGCTACTTTTTGGCGACGCCCGCGCAATAATTTTTTATTGACTCATCTAACTGCCTGTTTTTTACCCCTGACAATACCCAAAGGTATGACACGGGTGTTACAGAGGCGTTTTGCGGTGTTCCCACCGTCACGAGTTAAAGTCACGGTTTCTTGCGCGCAATTTTCAAGTATACAATAATTTGGCGTTTTTTTATAAAAAAATTATCAGGTGTTGGAAAAACTAATATAGCACCTATTCTGCTTAAAATCCCATTCTCTGAAAAATCCAAGTTAAGCTATAACAAAGAATACGGGTTATTTGAGCTTCGGCAAGAAGCACTTACCGAAGGTAGAAGGTAAAAAGCTGAAGGTAGAAGGTAGAAGACAGCCGGATCAGAAGGTAGAAGGTAGAAGGCAGAACCAAAATTCTCCCGATCAAACACTCTCCCTCTCAGATATTATCGGGGTCGGACACTCTCCCCCTCTGCGTTCCAACCCTCTCCCTCCGCACCCGGTTCTCTGGCGGGCAATTCCTAGAGAAGGTTGTGACTTGTCCTCAGTGTTGCAAAATCCTCGACAGAGATTTAAACGCTGCACTGAAGCCTTGGAAAATGTCGCGACTCTGGCGGTTTAAGCTTGTGGACTGGTGGTGGCCTACTTCTCTAGGAGAACCCCCACAAAAATCCCCAATTGTCAAGCAAATGTTAGTGAAGTTATAGACGGCATTCCTAATCTCCATGCTGCGAATCATTACTCAGTGGGTTGAGGCACAAGCTGAACTGCGACGAATCTGCGATCGCACCCATGACGAACTTGTCGTTCACAAAGAAGCCACCGTGCGGGAGGTGCTGCAAGCTGTAAGGCGCAGAGGCGATCAGGCTGTGCTGCACTACACTGCTGAATTTGACCGCATGACCCTAAATGTGGAAGATTTACGCGTGACCGGCGCCGAATTGGATGCTGCTTACCAGCAGGTGTCGAAAGAATTATTAAATGCCATCCGGCTAGCTTGCAAACAGGTGGAGGCGTTTCACCGACAGCGCGTACCCAAGTCTTGGGTGCAGTTTGGCGATGACGAGATTGTTTTGGGCAAGCGCTACACCCCTGTCGATCGAGCGGGAATCTACATTCCTGGCGGTCAGGCGTCCTATCCGAGCTCGGTGATCATGAATGCGGTTCCTGCGAAGGTCGCCAAGGTGCCGAGACTGGTGATGTGTACTCCCCCCGGACAGGAGAAGAAAATGAATCCTGCGGTGCTGGTAGCGGCTCAGGAAGCGGGAGTTGATGAGATTTATCGGGTAGGCGGGGCGCAGGCGATCGCAGCTTTAGCCTACGGTACGGAAACTATTCCGAAGGTGGATTTAATTACTGGGCCGGGGAATATTTACGTTACCCTGGCTAAAAAACTGGTTTACGGGACTGTGGGGATCGATTCTCTGGCTGGCCCGTCGGAGGTGTTGATTATTGCGGATGCTTCGGCGAATCCTGTACACGTGGCTGCGGATATGTTGGCTCAAGCTGAGCACGATTCGATGGCGTCGGCAATTTTGCTGACGGCGGATTCGGTGCTGGCTAGGAAGGTGGTGGCTGAGGTAGACAGACAGTTGGCAAATCACCCGCGCCGAACTTTAACAGAAAAGGCGATCGCCAACTATGGTTTAGTCGTAGTAGTTGACTCGCTCAAAGCGGCGGCGGAACTCTCTAACGAGTTTGCCCCGGAACACTTGGAATTGCAAGTTGCAGATCCCTGGGCTTTGCTCGACCAAATTCGCCACGCTGGGGCGATTTTCTTGGGCTGCTCGACGCCGGAAGCTGTAGGTGATTATTTGGCTGGCCCGAATCACACTTTGCCGACTTCTGGGGCTCCGCGCTATGCGTCGCCGCTGGGTGTCGAAACTTTTATGAAGCATTCGAGTTTGATTCAATATTCACCTGCTGCACTTAAGAAGGTGAGTAGGGCGATTAATGTTTTGGCGGAAGCAGAGGGGCTTCCTTCTCACGCTGATTCGGTGCGGCTGCGGACTGAAAATGAGGGAGAGGGTGAGTTTTAGATGGTAGATTTGAGATTGGCGATCGAGATTTAAGTTGATGAGCGGCAAAATACATAATTAGTCAAAAGCCAGTGAAACGAAACAATTCGCTGGCGATTATTCCTAGCTTTACTTTCTGTGACAAGCGGCAAAGTTTATTTCCAGCTATCTACTGACGCACTCTGGGGTTAAGAAACCGGGTTTCTTCAAGTATCTTGCTGAAATGACGCAATTAAGTTAAGAAACCGGGTTTCTGGGTAGGTAATAATGATGTTGGTGGGGAGCGCTAAATTGTAGACAGTAGGCGAGAATCATCGAAAATTTTAAAGTCTAGTATCTGAAATTTAAAGGTCCATGGTATTGAATACTGTTTTGGTAGCGATCGACAATTCAGAGCTTGCAGAACGGGTTTTGCAAGTTGTAGGACAATTTCAGCTAGAACCGACGGCAAAAGTGATTCTAGTTCATGTTGTCAGTTCTGGTATGTCGGATTTTGACGCAGTTGTCGATCGACCTCACGGTCAGGGGGATGAGATTGCTTACCGAGAAGTGGAGAAGTTACTGCAATCTTATCAGGAAAAGTTGCCTTGCCAGAGCGATTTAGAAATTGTGTCCGGGGACCCAGCAGAGGAAATTTTGCGTTTGGCTAATATTTATAAAGCGGATTTAATTGCGATCGGCTGTCGGGGTTTGACGGGTTTAAAGCGGATTTTGGAGGGTTCGGTGAGTGCGGAGGTTGTGGCTGAGGCTCCTTGTTCCGTGTTAGTGGTGCGGGCTAAGTAAGGGGAATTGAACCGCAGAGATTGACAGGCGGGATGCTTGTTTCACAGAGATTGACAGTAGCTAAAACTTGGATGGTGTGTCAGCCAAGAGTTATTGAATCCCCAGATAATATAACGCGATCTGACGCACCCAAATATAAATTTTTATTTATTTAGAATGTTAATTGTTGTATAGATTTAAGACTCGTTTGGAAACAGCCGTTATTCTGTCAGCAGGATAAATGTTCCATGGGACAGTGGCTTGAGTCTCTGGAAGAGACTCAAGCGATCGTGTGGTAGATGTCGATCGCCTGTTAGGTATGTCTCGCACAATCAACATCGATCTCATAAAATGGTTGTGTACTAATATCCGCCAATAGTTCTACACTCTTTGTTTTATTACGATATTTTGATAATTTCACACACTCAGATATAATTGGGCGTAGTTTTTTAAACCGTTAAAAAAGCACTTTCATTAAAATTCACTAACTGCAAAGGCTATGACTAAAAAACCGCATCGCTTGATTCCGCAAGTTCTGGCTGCTGGTTTGACCCTGTTTGGGGCGGCGGGTTGTTCCCCTGTCTATTTGAGTCAAGGAATGGCTCGCACCAATCAAGGCGATTTCAAGGGTGCTGTAGCTGATAATAATCAGAAAATTGAATTTAATCCCAACTATGCTATTACCTACCGTTGGAGTGAGATCGAATATGAATTACGGGGAGGTCAATTACGGAAAAAAGAAGACTGGAGCATAGATTTTTATAGGTCGCTCGCCACCTCTACATTAGTCTTTTTGATAGTCTTTTTGCTCCTGTTTGGGCTAATAGCTGGTTTAGCTGTCTATTACAATCAACACGATACCGACGCTGAGACCTACTTAAATCAGGGTAATGCCAACTATAACCAAGGAAAAATAGAAGAGGCGATCTCCGATTATAATCGGGCGATCGACCTCAATCCCAACTATTCTGATGCCTACCTCTATCGGGGCGCTGCCAATTATGCCTTAGGGAAAATAGAAGAAGCGCTCTCCGATTCTAATAAAGCGATAGACCTTAATCCCAGAAATAGTAATGCCTACGTCAATCGGGCCGCTGCCAATAATGCCTTAGGGAAAATAGAAGAAGCGCTCTCCGATTCTAATAAAGCGATCGACCTTAATCCCAGAAATAGTAATGCCTACGTCAATCGGGGCGCTGCCAATTATGCCCTAGGGAAAATAGAAGAAGCGCTCTCCGATTATAATAAAGCGATAGACCTCAATCCCAAAGATTCTCACGCCTACAACAATCGAGGTAATGCCAATTATACCTTAGAGAAAATAGAAGAAACGCTCTCCGATTATAATAAAGCGATCGACCTGAATCCCAAAGAGGCTTTAGCCTACGTCAATCGGGGCGCTGCCAATGCTGCCTTAGGGAAAATAGAAGAAGCGCTCTCCGATTATAATAAAGCGATAGACCTCGAGCCCAAATATGCTCTTGCCTATGTCAATCGGGGCGCTGCCCAGTCTAGCCTAGGGCAAAAAGCAGAGGCGATCTCCGATTATAATCAGGCGATAGACCTTAATCCCAACGATGCTGATGCCTACTGTAAGCGGGGTGCTGCCAAGTATGAGCTTGGGCAAAAAGCAGAGGCGATCTCCGATTATAATCAGGCGATAGACCTCGATCCCAAATTAGCTCTTGCCTATGTCAATCGGGGTAGTACCAAGTATGAGCTTGGGCAAAAAGCAGAGGCAATCTCCGATTATAATCAGGCGATAGACCTCGATCCCAAATTAGCTGTTGCCTACGTCGAGCGGGGTTATGTCAAGTACGATCTTGGAGAAAAAGAAGAGGCGATCTCCGATTATAATCAGGCGATCGAGCTAAACCCCAATTATGCTGATGCCTACTACACTAGGGGTTTAGCTAACTCTGCCCTAGGAAAAACAGAAGAGGCCATCGCAGATCATACGAAGGCGATCAAACTTAATCCCAACTATGCTGATGCTTACTACACTCGGAGTTTAGCTAACTCTGCCCTAGGGACAACAGAAGAAGCACTCGTAGATTATACTCAGGCGATCAACCTTAGTTTAAACTCTGCTAATACCTACTTCAATCGGGGTGATGCCAAGTCTGACCTAGGGAAAAAAGAAGAAGTACTCGTAGATTATACTCAGGCGATAGACCTAAATCCCAATGATGCTGTTGCCTACTTAAATCGGGGTTTAGCAAAGTATAAATTAGGGGAAAAAGAAGAAGCGATCGCAGATTACAATCAGGCCCTCGACCTTGACTCCTATTATGCTGATGCTTACTATAGTCGGGGTTTAGCCAAGTCTGCCCTAGGAAGAAAAGAAGAGGCTATCGTAGATTACAATCAGGCGCTCGAACTTTATTCTTATTATGCTGAGGCCTACTTAAATCGTGATTTAGCCAAGTATGAAATAGCAAAAGAACAGGCGGTTGCAGATTATAATCAGGCTATCAACCTTAATTCAAAATTAGCTGTTGCCTACGTCAGTCGCGGTTTAGCCAACTCTGATTTAGGGCAAAAAGCAGAGGCGATCGCAGATTATACTAAGGCGATTGACCTTGATTCCTACTATGCTGATGCCTACTTAAATCGCGGGCTAGCCAAGTCTGCCCTAGGAGAAAAAGCAGAGGCGCTCACAGATTATACTAAGGCGATTAACCTTGATTCCTACTATGCTGATGTCTACTACAATCGGCGTAATGTCAAGTATGTTCTGGGGGAAGAAGCAGAGGCGATCAAAGATTATAATCAGGCGATCGAGCTGAATCCCAAACTAGCTGTTGCCTACAACAATCGGGGTAATGCCAAGTCTGCTCTAGGAGAAAAAGCAGAGGCGCTCGCAGATTATACTAAGGCTATCGAGCTTAATTACTACAATCCTCATCCTTACTACAATCGGGGTTTGACTAAGTATAATCGTAATTGCTCAACCCCCTTGACAAGAAGACAAGATAGACATTAGATCAAGGAATGGAAAAACTCCCCGACCTAAAAC
>NZ_JAUBQQ010000055.1:0-39702 GCF_036701335.1 Microcoleus sp. Pol12B5
TTCTACCATAGGACTGGCAATGCTTTTGATCTGTGTCACTCCTTATACTACCACGAGAGTGACAAAAGAGGGTTAAGGTGCCAGCAACTTCGCATCTCCCGGCTGCGGTATCTCCGGCGAATTCGATCGTCCTTGTGGTTTTTCCCCCGCCGTCGGTGTGCGCCCACCCCCCGAACTCTCCGTAAAAACATCAACCAAAGCTTGAACCAAAGCATCCCGCTGTGCTCTATTTAACCTTTGAATAGCAGCGCGATCCTGTTCCATGGGATTTGAGCGCAAAAGGTCTTTTCCCGGATAAACACTTTCCACCAAATAATCTGGAGTGGCGCCCAAATAGTCAGCTAAACTCAACTTCCAATCAAAGCGGTAATTGGGTGGCCGTCCTTTAACAAATACGTGATATCGAATCAACCGCCCGACTAAAGTATTGGTAGGATCGACCTTCCCCGTTTCCTTAGAAATGTAGTTATTTTCGATCGGGAAATCCGGCAATTTTTCGTACACCAATTTCCACGCATCTTGCACCCTCACTTGCGGGGGTGCAGATTGTTGAGCCACCCGCTGCACTGAGGCAGACTCAGAACTCCGCAGCAGCGAAGGTTCCAAAGCCGACATACTCAGTTCCCCGGATTCCAATACCCAACTCAAAAGCGTGAAAATCGCTACGCTCAAAGTAACCAACAGAAAACTTAAGCCCTGCTTTAATCTATTCACGGTTTTGACAAAAATTTCAAAAATAGAATAATTTCATAAACTTACCCCCAAGCAGATGTCCTAGTTTCTAATTTTAGGATTTACACTCCTCAACCCGGTTTATTAGAAAAATCAGATTTTTGTTAACGAGGGAACTAGAAATAAACCGGGTTTATCCTCCCGCGCGCCCAAGTCTAGTTTGAAAAAGTTGTGAGTTTTGAGTTTACAAAAATTGCTGGCAATTCACCACTCAAAACCCAAAACTCCAGAAATCTAGTACTTGTCTCCGATAATTTCCGGCTGAGTCAGTTCGTCCGACATCTCAAATATCGCCCGCATTACAGGTTTCATTTGATGGTCGTCCATATTGTCAAAATCTTCATAGCGACGTCGTTTTGCGCGGTTCGCCACCTGCACCGTAATCCGATAGCGGTTGGATGCACCGTTAATCAACTCTTCCGCGCGACGGGTTAGCTGAGTAGAATCGAAGGGTGGACGCTTATTAGCCATGAGACTACCTACTTTATGTAATGTTACATTCTAGTCTAGTATGTCAAGATTCATAATTTATTAACTGAGTATCATTGCTTATGCAGGTAGCAACAGCCTATTCCTTTGGTCACTTGCATCGGGGAAATTCTCATCCCCTCAAATTGGTTGCTTTCGGCGACAGCTTAATCTACGGTTTCGGCGACGGTGTAGGTGGGGGTTGGGTGGAAAGATTGCGGCGCCAGTGGATGTTACCAGAGAGTGCAGGGCACGTTTTATACAATTTGGGCGTTCGGGGCGATCGCACCTATCAAGTCTCCCAGCGGCTCGAAAACGAGTTTCGCCACCGTGGCGAACTGAGAAACCGTTTCCCGGATGCGATTATTCTTTCGGTAGGCCTCAACGATTCGGCGAGAGTGCAGTCGCCTACCGGGCGCAGCTACACTGAGTTTGAACATTTTAAAACTGTTTTGGATCATTTGTTAAACCTGTCCCAACAACTTTGTCCGGTGATATTTGTCGGGATGGTGCCGGTGGATGAAAGTAAAATGCCTTTTCAAGATTGTTTGTATTACAGTCATGCTGACCAATATCGGTATAAAGAGGCAACGAAATTAGCTTGTGAGTTGCGGGGAATTCCCTATTTAGATATTTTTGATAAATGGATAAATCGGGGCAGTGATTGGTGGCGATCGCGCCTGATTGCAGACGGGCTGCATCCTAATGCAGCGGGCTATCAATCTTTATTTGAAGATGTGACAAGTTGGGAACCGATGGCAAGTATTAGTCATTAGTCATTAGTCATTAGACAGTAGTCATTAGACAGTAGTCATTAGACAGTAGTCATTAGTTATTAATCTAGTCGAGTGAGGGCGGGCACTCTTAGCACCGCCCCTACATATAAAGGTTCTGCATCCAGAAGTCTATAAGTTCAAGGTAGATAAGGGAGATAAGCAACATAAGGATTTTAAGGGATTTAAGCATTTTAAAATTACCCAATCACCATAAAAATATTTATTTTAAAAGACCGTATCTTCCCCGCACTAAAAATTAAAACATTCAACAATGATTACATAACTGAGGGAGAAAGCAAGTTGGGCAGAATCAATCTGCCTATCAAAAGCTTAGTTCTCCTCAATAAAAAAATGTGTAAATTGGAGAATCAAAAATGTCTGTATTACATCGCATTAAATCTGGTACATCTGTTTTATTAACACTGGGAACCGTTGCCGGAACCGCAGCGCCGATGCTAATTCCCGCCCCTGCTTTTGCTCAAACAGCTTTTTCGGATGTTAATAATAACTACTGGGCAAAAGACTTTATTCAAGATTTGTCGGAAAGAGGAATTATCAAAGGATTTCCCGATGGCAGTTTTCGCCCGGATGCACCGGTAACGCGGGCTGAATTCGCTGCAATGATCCGTTCTGTGAAAAAGGCAAAAACCCGCGGTGCTGTAAGGTTTGCCGATGTTCCGTCTAATTTTTGGGCAAGCGGGGCGATCGCCGAAGCTTACGAAATGGGATGGATGTCTGGCTATCCTGGCAATGTTTTCAGGCCGACACAGCAGATTCCTCGCGTTCAAGTTGTAGTCGCTTTAAATAACGGAATGGGCTATGAGCCTACGTGCGATTTTCAAGATGTTCTCAGTTACTATAATGATGCGGGTGAGATTCAAAGTTATGCTGTCAAAAGCGTTGCTGCGGCTACAGAAAAACAGTTAGTTGTCAGCTATCCTAATCCTAAATCTCTCAAACCTAACAAGTCAGCAACGCGAGCTGAAGTAGCTGCTTTTATCTATCAAACATTAGTGAGTACCAATCAAGCAAGACCAATTAATTCTCCTTACATTGCTAAGATTGATGTTAGCGAATCTGTTGCTGTGAAAATTCCCAGGGGGGTGACTATCCCAATCGAGTATGCAAAAGGCAAGATTTTGCTCGCCCCCAATGACAAATCTCCGATTACGCTGACTGTAGCTGCGGATATTACGGGCAATAATGGCCAAGTGCTGATACCTGAAGGCTCCAAAATTAGCGGCGAATTGCGATCGACTGCTTCGGGCGTTCAGTTTGTGGCTCAAGAATTAAGTATCATCAACGGCAGCAGAGTGCCTCTCAATGCCACTTCCCAAGTGATTACTAGGAAAGAAACTGTTACCAAGGGCGTTAATGTTGGCAATCTGGTTAAGAATACGGCGTTGGGTGCAGCAGCAGCGGCGGCGATCGCAGGTGTTACGGGCGATCGGGCGATCGCCACTGAAGAGGTGCTCGGCGGTGCGGGAATCGGGACTTTGATCGGGGTGTTTTTGGGTCGAGATAAAGTCGATTTGTATGCTGTTAATCCCGACACCGATTTAGATTTGCTGTTGAATTCCGATTTGGTAGTTGGTACTGCCAGCACAGGCATTTGTAGCGCTCGATAGAGCCGATATTTGGAAATTTCCTCAAACCCCTCGCCTTGCAGGAGAGGGGCTTTAATCTGTGTATTTGACCTCGCTAAAGGTACATCTAATCAGATAATGAGCCAGGGATTTTATTTAAGTGTGAATTCCTATGGACATCCCAAACTTTCGCGGGTAGAAACTCCCGTCACGGGATTGACACCATCTGCTTTCTCGCACAGGATACTCACTTGATAAGCGTCGATAATCGCGTCAGTAAAATCAGCGCCGGAAATTGCAGCATCAAAAAACCGAGTTCGAGTCATAATTGCCTCGGAAAAATTAGCATTCGTCAAATTAGCGCCGTCAAATGTAACTCTATCTGCCAAAGCACCGGAGAGGTTTGCACCTGACAAGTTGGCATTTAGTAAAACTCCCTTAGTCAAAATCGCATTAGTTAAATCAGCACCTTGAAAATTTGTTCCCCGCATTTCAGCAGCGACAAATGTTCCCCCCGCTAAATCGGAGTTGGAAAAATCGCGATCGGACAAATTAATGTTTGTGTAATTAATATTTGTTTTCGGCAGGGCAAATGCCGGAGTAGCACTCAGCAGCACCCACCCAACAGCCAACACTAAACTTAAAAACAGGCTCAGGAATATTCGGAAAACGCTTTTCATAATGATCGGAATGGGGAATTGGGCATAGTTGACTGTTGATTGTTGACTGTTAACTGTTAACTGTTGGCTGCTGACTAATAACTCATGACTAATGACTCATGACTAATTAAAATCGCTTTACCCAATCTTCGCCAACCCTAAGTGTCAAGTCAGAATTAATTTCACCGGTAGAAGATGCTTCAAGTTTACCGCCACCTAACTCTTTTTGCAGTAGATTGGCTGCCTCTAAATCGCCTTGCTGAACAATAATTTGACTTTGACGCTGCTTCTGGGGCGCATCCTGCACTACAGATACATTAAAAAAACCCTTTTTTGTGAGAAATTCAGCAACGTTTTTTGCGGTTGTCGGTTTGCTAGAAGCATTTTGGACAGATATTTTGAGGTTTTTGGGCAACAGGGACTCGCTGGGATTGCGAATTCGTCCTTGTTCAAAATCCGGCACACCCAGGTTCAAATATTGTGCCATAATGCGATCGCGCCCCAGCGCATCTACAATCCAATAACTCCTCAAATCCCCTGTTTCTGAACTAGAACGTCCAGGCAAAATTACCATTTTAAAGTTATCTCGCTCCAATTGCAAACCGAAATTGGCTAGCGTCAATATTTCCTCATAACTTAGGTTTGTATCCACATATTTTTGCATCAATCGAACAATTTGTGGCAAGCGCACCAATACTGATGGACTTGCGAGGCGGTCCCGAATAGCTTGAATTAAAGATTGCTGCCGCTGAATGCGGCCGATATCTCCTAAACCATCGTTGCGAAATCGAGCAAATTGTTCTGCTTGTTCTCCGTTGAGAGTTTGCCATCCCTGCCCTAAGTTTATTTTTAACTTTTGAGCGGTATCTGTATAGGACATCGCGCGAGGTACAAATACCTCAACTCCGCCCAACAAATCGACTAATTCCTGAAACGCATTACTGCTGACTCGCACGTATCGTTCAATTTTCGTATTGTTCAGCATACTGCTAACCAATTGCGTCGCCAAAGCTGCTCCTCCTCTAGCATTGGCTTCGTTAATTTTGCTGAAGCTAATTCCGGGATCTTCGACTTTAGTATCTCGTGGAACTGAAAGCAAACTAATAGATTTATCTCTAGGTTCGAGGTGCAATAAGAGTATTGTATCGCTGCGACCGTTAAATATCTTAGGGGAATTGGCGGCAGATTCTGGCACACTGTCAATTCCCAATATCAAGACATTAACTGACCGCGACAGGCGGTATCCAGAGCGGTTGGAGGATAGATAGTCAAAGCCCGTCGCCTCTAATACTCTATTGATAATTGGCGGTTCCACGGGAGCTAAAAGGGCGGTAATTGCACCCAATGTAGCCGAGATGGCGGCTGTGAAAACTAGGAAAAATAGCCCCACTATATACAGGAAGAATTTAGGCTTTTTTCTAGAAATTTGATCGCCTGGTGTAACAAAGTCTCTTTTAAAAATTGACAAGTTTTTCATAGACTTGCTGTTGGTTATTGCAGTTTTTCAGCTTTGCAGTAAAACTTGGGCGGTGCTTCTAGAAAGTATTTGAACATAGCCGGACACAGCCAGCCTTCGAGATTTTTCGATTCCCACCGATACCAGTTACCGCCGTATTCTGCTTTCAACCACAGCATTTCTGCTTGATATCCGGGAAATGGATTGGCTGAAAATAAAAGTCGGAAACCTTGAGCGGCATTGGGAATGTCTGCAACAAGCGCGTTAATCATTTCGGGAACGCCCTGAACAAATGGTTCTCGGACAAGTCCGACTCGCTCGTCGTCAAAAACCCAGGTGTACTGTTCGCGATAGGGGTAAATTACCATCATGGCATTGGACATGGTATTCGCCTCTTTTCATTTCCTTTGTTTTGTCTGCAAAAATGCAAGTGTGGATACATTATATTCTGTTGCGCCGAAGTTGTGCGCTATCCGATTTAACAACCCTGTTTTAAATTAGGGATTTTAGCGGGTTATTTACAAAGTTTATTCGGTTTGGGCGGATTGGCTAAGTTTAGGGCTATGGGGCTTTAGATCTATTTTTTGTTTTTTTAATTTTATGTAAAAACTATCCCAATTCAATAGGAATAAAGGTGATTCTTTGCAGATTTTTTACTCTTAGGGTGAATATTTGTATAACCATTACTACGTTTATAGTAAGGATAAATAGTCTGTATTCTCCCAAACTATGAGAACCGACACCCTAACTACAAACCTATACCTGTTTGTAGCTGGGTGTGATGTTTCTTTTCGGGAAGCTCCAGCTCAACTTCTCGTCAGCTCAACCAGGGCATTAGCTAAATATTGATACTGCGGCAAAGTATTGTATAACTGAGCCGAAATCCTCACCAACTGCTTACTAGCATTTGGCCAAGGAATCACCGGTACTTCAATTTTAAAAATCTCCCATAGCGCCTCTTGCAAAGGTGGAATTCCTCCCTTTGCAACCTCATCAGATTGAGAGTCTGCCAGTGGCACAACTGCCATCGAACCCACCATTTCATCAGGACAAGGTAGTGGCAAATCTAATTTGTCAGCCAATATTTTTCTCCCCGCCAACGCTAAAGCATGATTCTTTGCCCTCAATTCTGGCCAGCCGCCGCTTAACAAAGAACCCATAAAATCAATAGCTACAGGCACGCACAAATAGGGACTGGGATCGACAGTTCCCATCCAGTCAAATTCTAATTGAAAGCGCGATTTATCAGCGCGGGGCGAGTTAGCACCGTGACTGATCGTAGTTGGGCGAATAGCCTCTTGCTTGTCGCGCCGCACGTATAAAAAGCCCGCACCTTTAGGCGCACACAGCCACTTGTGGCAATTTCCCGTATAGTAAGCCGCGCCAATTTCCTCTAAATTCAGCGCTACCATTCCCGGCGCGTGAGCTCCGTCTACCAATACATCCACGCCACGGTTAGCTAATTCACCGACTAACTGTTTGATGGGAAAAATTAAACCTGTTTGGCTCACAACGTGGTCTAATAAAGCTAACTTTGTTTGCGGTGAAACGCACTTAATTATTGTTTCAATAATTTGTTCGGGTGACTCAATGGGAAAGGGGACTTCTGCTACTATTACTTTAGCGCCTGTAC
Organism: Microcoleus sp. Pol12B5; assembly: GCF_036701335.1. NCBI lineage: Bacteria > Bacillati > Cyanobacteriota > Cyanophyceae > Oscillatoriales > Microcoleaceae > Microcoleus > Microcoleus sp. Pol12B5. Next base: position 7,311 of record NZ_JAUBQQ010000055.1, read on the forward strand.
GCTCGGCTACAAAATTAAGTGTGTTGCGGCAAGCGTTGTATTCCTGATTTGTAGTTAGCAATTCGTCGCCCGGAGAAAAACAGAGCGATCGCAAAACTGCATTTACTCCCGTCGTCGCATTCGGGACAAACGCCAAGTCATCCTCACTCGCACCGATAAATGCTGCTAACTGATTTCTTGCATTATCCAACAAGGGTTCAAATTCCCGCAGTAAAAAGCGCAATGGTTCTCTTTCTAGTTGTTCTCGAAAAATGGTTTGCGCTTCGAGTACGGGAATCGGACAGGCCCCAAAAGAGCCGTGATTGAGGAAAGTTATATTGCGATCAAGCAACCAATATTGGTTAATCATTAGTAATTAGTAATTAGTCAGTAGTCATTAGTCATTAGTCATTAGTCAGTTAACTGTCAACTGTCAACTGTCAACCGTTAACCATTTTACCTTTTAATTGCTCAACTTCTTCTAATGTATTGCAATTGGATAACATTACTGCTTCTCGTTCCCCTACAGGTAGAGGGATTGCGGAGATTTGATTTAACCACACTTGAAAGGAACGTCCCCCTTTGTTAATAAAACTTTGCAAGCTGGGCAGAGATTGTTGGCGGTAGAAGCCGCACAAAGGCTCCCAGCGCGAATTTTGATAAGGCACAACTGCTAAAGTTGATGGGGGAAATTCTGTTAACTGACTTGCCCAATTCTGAATAATCTGGGCATCCAACAAAGGCAAATCGCAAGCTAACAGTAAAATCCACTCGGCGGCAATTTCTGTCAATCCCTGAGTCAATGCAACCAAGGGCCCGGAGCCCGGATTGTACTCTACCAGAAATTGGGATGTTTCGGTTAAGGTCGATCGATAGCGATCGGGCCAAGCAGTCAGAACATAAACTTCGGGGGTTACAACTGTGGCAACTTCCAACGCCCGCTGCAATAGGGATTTGCCCTCAATTTCCAGCAAAGCTTTATCCCTACCCATCCGCGAACTTTGACCGCCTGCAAGCACAATTACAGCAATTTTATGATTAGTCATTAGTCATTAGTCAGTTGTCAGTTGTCAGTTGTCATCGCAAGAATTGCCTGTTTTGAATAGACCAAATGCCTGTTCCACAATAATTATTGGAGATGTCTAGTAGTCAGTAGTCATTAGTCATTAGTTAACTGTCAACTTAAAACACTAACGGCTTGGCTAACTTCCTCAAGTTTTTGGACGACTTGACCGCTGCTGAGTAAAGTTTCGGCCTCAATTAAACCCGAGTTTATATCCAAACAAACTCCGCTGCGCCACAGATAAAAACCGCCGTTCCAGATAGCGGACTGCATGAATTCCGAGGATTTTCCCAGCAACACTTCCTGCATTTGTTTGAATAACTCTGGGGCTGATTCAAAGGCAGGATTTGTGTTGCTAAAACCGTAATCTCCGTGAGCTAAAAGCACTCGTTCAAACTCAGCATCCGGCTTAGAAATGCCGATAATCGCAGTACGATCGCGCGGCAAATCGCAGCTTCCCTCCAATCCCTTGACTGTGGTATAATTTTTGATTGCCCGTAGCTCAAAGGCTTTTTGAAACATACCTTCTGTCGGCGGGTGGACGTAGCCGGAGATGACGTTAACATCGCCGGCACAGGGACACCACATCAACTCCATTGTCGAAAAAGGTGGCCGTTTACCAATTTCGCGGCGGTAGGGAACTAAAGCGGCGGCTTGAGGAAAATGCTTGGGAAGGTAAACAAAACCTAAACCCGTATTGTCAAAAACTTGCTGGACTTTTTCTAAACTCAGTTTTCTCCAGTCAACTCCCAAACCGCGCCAAATTTCAATCAGGGGAATGCCTTCCTTGGTTGGCATGGTATCTCCCCCGTGCATGAGGGTTGGCACGCCAGAGGCGGCTAAAATTAGGGCGGTTATTGGGCTAATTGGAGCCGTGCGCGATCGCCCGTCGTAAGCAACGCCAAACACGGCGACGGTAGAGACGGAAAACCCTTTTTCTCGGTTTGGGGGGGCAAGCATAGGCCCCAATTCTTCATAAGCATCGAGCATTCCGGCTAATTCTTCCCCAGTGGGGCGTTTAATGCGGTGGGAAATCATAAAAGCTCCGATTTGAGCCGGTGTTGCTTCCCCCAGCAGCATCATCCGCGTGGCTGCTGCTGCTTCGGAACGAGTTAAGTTTTCTCCTGTGTGTACTCCGCTGCCAATTTTTCGCAGCAATTCTCTAAATGCGTCACTCATAACTTTTGAAGTTAGTAATTGGTAGTTAGTAATTGGTAATATTTAAATCGTTTTAAATTTAAAATCCCCAAAATTCAATTCAAAATTATCTAATTAACTGCCTGATTTTTCTAGCTTGATTACATCAAGTGGTGGCACAAATTCGCGTACCAGATTCCAAAAATGGGCGATCGGCGGAATTTGCATTCGATCGTGAGTTGTCACCAACACTACTTCGCGAGTCCAAGTAGGATCTGCGGCCAATTGACCGATCGCCGAAACCTTGGAATTTGACCGCTCTTGGGCGATCGACCGAATTGCTAAAGTGCGATCGGTTTTCGCCTCCACCAAAGCTGAATGCGGCAGCAAAGCAATCAATTCTCCCTGTCGCACCACGCCCCGAAAAGCATCAAGAGTGTTGAGTTCCAAAACAGCATGAAGTTTAGCACCCATGCGTCCAAATTGTTCTTGCACCATCCGCTGCATTCCGTACCCGTCCTTAAACACCACTTGCGGGTAACAAATCAATTCCGGCCAAGGTACTCGATCGTACTGGGCCAGGGGATGACCCGCCGCCATCAACACCTCGATCGGCTCATTGTAGAGCACCTCAACCAACATTTCCGGGGCGTGAGTAAAATGGCGGTTGTTCATCACCACTGCTATGTCCACCAAACCATCTTTGAGGACTTTCAGAGCTCGATCGCTCCCCAGAGAAGTCACCCGCAATTGCACGTCTGGATAGTCACGGCAAAACTTTTGCAGCACAGGCGGCAAATAAGCAGCGCAAACCGAATGAATCGCAGCTACACAAAGTTCCGGCTGCTTTCCCGCCCGTAAGTCTCCCAATTCTTCAGCAGCATTTCGCCAAGTCTGACAGATTTTGCGAGCGTGAGGTAGCAGGCATTCCCCTCCCACAGTCAGTTTCGCGTGGGCCGTGCGGTGAAACAGCGACAAACCCACTTCCGCTTCTAATCCCTGCACTTGGCGGCTAATAGTCGATTGGGTAACGCCACACTTCCGGGCCGCTTGCTGAAAGCTACCAGTTTCAGCAACTGAAAGAAATGCTTGAAGCTGCTCTAAGCGCATGGAGGTTTAATTCGAGAGAGATGGTTTCAGAAATTTTACTGGAAGATAATCTGTGACATTAACCGATTTAGTAGCAGAATTTAGTAGACTTTGATACAGGTACAGATTAGTTTTGATTCCGAGGTCAGAGGCGGGGATGCTGCGATCTAAGCATCAATCTGCTGTGGCAGGATTTCTGAGCCTCCAAGTAGAGGTCGATTCTCCTATGTTGAAGGGATTTATGAATCTGCAAAATTATCAAAAAATAGATTCCATAAAGATGAATTTATCGAATATTGCCAGTTTCTAGCTAAACCGTTTCAATGAACGGCACTCTAGTAATCCCTTCATCAACAGAGTTTAATTGTTCTGTTTTTCCGTAAGTTGTGAATTCAAAAGATAGCATTTAATTTCGTACCTCTTTGGGAATTATAGTTCCTCACTCTCCCTCTACCTCTCAATTAATGTACTAATATTGCAGGCAGGTTAAAGCCTGCTGTGAACTTTCCTCCCCGGAGTAAAGTCACTCTTGTTTTCTGTTTTTTTGTGTATAAACTAGAAATTAGCGGGTCAGCTACACAAGTGCAACTAGGATCGATCGCACAGGAAAGCCGAAATGCTGCCATTTATTAAGATTATGTCATTTAACCACAATTTTATTCCTCAAGATGGCTGTTGCCAGTGGCAACCCCAGTTGATGGGACTGCACGCGGTCAGCGATGTGTTAATTGCCTTGGCTTATTATTCAATTCCAGCACTTCTGACATACTATGCCCGGAAGCAGCGAGAGGTGCCTTTGAGCAAGGGGTTTCTCCTATTGGGAGCCTGGTTTTTCTGCGGCGGGACAACTCACTTGATGCAAGTTTGGATGCTGGTGCATCCCAGCGAATGGCTGTCAAGTTCGATCGCCGCCTTAACCGCTATCATGTCTTTGTGGGCTTTAGCGTCCCTGACACCCTGGATTTCTCAATTCTTGGCTATGGCTGGAACGGCCTCTTTTGCAGGAAATACGGCGCTGCGAACCCAAAAGGTCGATCGACTGCAAGCCAACTCTGATATTACAAATTCCGTCGCATCCCCCACAACCGAACTCCAGCAAATTAACCAGCAATTGCTTGCAGAAATAACACAGCGCGAGCGAGTCGAGGATCTCCTGCTTGACACCGTAGGCAAGCTGCAAGAAAGCGAAGAACGCTTCCGCGTTTTTCAGGAATTATCTCTAGACGGATTTAACGTGTTTCGCAGCATTCGTGACGAATCCACAATTGTGGATTTTGAATGGGAATACGTCAATCCCGCAGCGGCAAAAATTCAGCAGAGTACCCCGGGCGAATTAATCGGCAAGCGATTGCTGCAAGTGCTGCCAGGCCATAAAGATAGCGGTTTGTTCGACCGTTACGTCCAAGTTTTAGAAACAGGAATTCCCCTCGATACCGAGATTTATTACAACAGCGAAAGCGAAGGCATTGTCGGCTGGTTTCGGATTATGACCGTTAAATTGGGCGACGGCATTGCTATTTCTTTTGGCGATATTACTGAGCGTAAGCAAGTAGAAGCATCCCTGCGCGAGGCGTTGCAAAAACTCACTTCTCATTTTGAAAATACCCCCCTAGCGGTGATTGAGTGGGATGAAAACTTTCATCTCAGCGGGTGGTCACCGGCGGCACAGAAGATTTTTGGGTGGGAATCAACCGAAGTTTTAGGCAAGCATTTTAGCGAATGGAACTTTATTTGTAAGGGCGATTTTGAAGAGGTAAAATCGGTAATTTATAGTTTAAAAAAACCAGAAAATCGGTGCAATGTAGTTCACAACAGCAATTATAATAAGTCGGGTTCGTTGGTACACTGCGAGTGGTACAATTCGGCTTTTTACAGCGATTCGGGAGAGTTGATATCGGTGCTGTCTCTGGTTTTGGACGTGACGGAACGCTTTAAATTTCTGGAAGTGCTGCGACAGTCTGAAGAGCGGTTTCGGATTGCGGCAGAAAGTGCCAGCGATTTGATTTATGAATGGGATATCGAGACTGACATCGTGCTGTGGTTCGGTCACGTAGACGAACATTTGGAGTACGCAAAAGGCGGATTTCCGAGGACAAGAGCAGCTTGGAACAGTATCTTGCACCCAATCGACCGCGATCGAGTTTTGGCGGCAGTCGATCGGTATTTGACTGCGCCAGACAGTTCTGCCGCCCCATTTTTTCAGGAATACCGCGTTCAGTGCCAAGGGGGCGGCTTACTCCACTGGATCGATCGGGGCAAAGCAGTGCTTGACAAACAAGGCAATCCCTACAAATGGATCGGCGTAATTAGCGACATCACCGCTCGCAAAGAGGCCGAAGAACAGCGGAATTGGGCATTGGCGCGGGAACAGGCAGCCCGCCGCGAAGCCGAAGCCAGCGAACAGTTGTACCGCGTCCTCGCTGAAGCGATCCCGCAAATAGTTTGGACTGCCACAGCCGACGGCTGGTTCGACTACTACAACCAGCGCTGGTTTGAATATACTGGCTTGACGCTGGAGGAAACTCAAGGCTGGGGGTGGCAGCTACCTCTACATCCAGATGACGTGGAAGATGCTGTAGAAAGTTGGAAAACCTCGGTGCAGACGGGGAAGACTTACGAGGTGGAATACCGCTTTAAACGGGCATCTGATGGAGCTTACCGCTGGCATTTGGGTAGGGCATTGCCCGTGCTGGACGCTGAAGGGAAAATTCTCAAATGGTTCGGGACTTGTACCGATATTGACGATCGCCAGCGATCGGCCCAAACAGCCTATTTTAACGCTCAAGCTTTGGCTTTGCTGTCGTCAGCTTCCCTGGATTACGAGAAGGCGCTGCAAGGTTTGGCAGATTTAACAGTACCGGGGCTGGGAGATTGGTGCTGTGTGCATTTGCTTGATGCCGACGGCTCGATCCGCTTGCAAGCAGTTGCTCACTCAGATCCGAGCAAAGTCGCTCTGCTGTGGCAAATCGATCGGCGTATGCCGCTAGACCCCCAGGGACGGCACGGAGTAGCAAAGGTGCTACGGACTGGTGAGTCGAAGCTCTACCCAGAAATACCGCAATGGGTGATCGAGGCGGTTGTGCCCGACAGGGAACTGCAGTTGGTGCTGCGATCCCAATCCCAAGTGCTGTCGGCAATCTGTGTGCCGCTAATCGCTCGCGGGCGGACGCTGGGAGCGATTTCGTTGCTGTGCGGGGAATCTGGCCGCCGCTGCGGGGAGAGCGATTTGGTTTTGCTGGAGGATTTGGCGCGGGATGCGGCGGTGGCGATCGACAATGCGCGGCTTTACCGGGAAGCAGCGGAGGCCAACCGGATTAAAGACGAGTTTTTGGGAACGCTTTCTCACGAGTTGCGGACGCCTCTGAACGCAATTTTGGGCTGGGCGCAGATGCTGCGGCAGCGCCAAATGAGTGCCGAAAAAACGGCTGTCGGTTTGGAGACTATTGAGCGAAACGCGCGGTTGCAGACTCAGATGATTGAGGATTTGCTGGACGTTTCCCGGATTGTCAGCGGCAAAGTGTGTTTGAAGCTGTTCCCGGTGGATTTGGTGCGGATTGTAGAAACAGCGCTGAAGACGCTGAGCCCTGATGCTGAAGCTAGGGGAATTGAATTGGTGAGTTTTTGTGGCGAAGGGGTGAGCTTGGTGAAGGGCGATGCTACTCGTTTGCAGCAGGTGGTGTGGAATTTGCTCTCGAATGCTATTAAGTTTACGCCGCCGTCGGGTCGCGTGGAAATAAGGCTCTCGGAGGATGGGGAACCGGGAGCAGCGGCTGGCGCCATATTGTCTGGGCCGTCTCCGGTGCACTCTGTTTCGATCGTTGTCAGCGATACGGGAATTGGCATCAGCAAGGAGTTTTTGCCCTTTGTGTTCGATCGCTTCCGCCAAGCTGACAGCACTTCTACGCGCAATTACGGCGGTCTGGGACTGGGATTGGCGATCGTCCGCCATCTCGTGGAACTCCACGGCGGCAGTGTCTGGGCAGAAAGTCCTGGGGAAGGACTCGGCTCGACTTTCGGAGTGCGGCTGCCAATTGAGCAGAGCTAAAGTTTTGATTTTTCAGTTATCGATTTCACAATTCAATATTTAAGTTCTACGTAAGGTGTTGATGGCGCACCCTAAATTTAAATGTTCTCCGCTAATTCGCTCGCTCTTGATTTTATTGCCATTCTTGCAGGGCGATCGCAATTCCTTGTTTCAATCTCGGTTCAAGATTGTCTTGCTTAACTAAGCTTTCTAATTTCTGCCTGGCCTCGGCAGCACCTAGCTGTTTGAGCGCTGCCATGCAGTGTAACCTGACGCTGCTTTCTGTGTCGCCCAACATTGAAATCAGAGCATCTAGCCCTCTCATATCTCCTAATTTTCCTAAACCTAAAGCTAAAGATTTTTTGCTGACTGCCTCCTGCACGGCCGGATGATTTGTTTTCAACAAATCAATCAGAATTTCAGCAGCAGCAGCTTTTAATTCCGGCTTTTCTACTCGCCCTAAAACAGTGACTATCTCTTGACAAACAGTAGAATTTATGTTAGTGAATTGCCCCATTAATGTCTGATGCAAATATGCTAAAGCGGTTGCAGTTTCCATCCAGCTTAGGGCGCGCACAGTTTCGATTTGCAATTCAATCGGAGTTGTGGGCGATCGCAACAATTCAAATAAAGCAGCCGCTGCAGCATCGGTTTTTACTCGCCCGATCGCGATCGCCGCTTGCTGACAAACTTCTAATCGGATGTCCGAAAGCAGAGGTTTGAGCAAGTTAACTAAATCTAATTCCGCATCTAAATACGCGCGCACCCCAAGAGCTCGCACGGCTTCTTTTCTGACTGCTGTTGCCGGATCTTTGAGTGCTGCTACCAGTATCGGGGGGATGCGGGAGTCGTGAAAGCTGCTCAGGGCATCGATTGCGTGCGCCCGCACCGCAACTTGAGAGTCTGCGACTACGCTCAACAGCGGTGGGATAGTTTCGGTGCGCCGAATTTGGGCGAGTGCTGCTGTGGCAAACTGTCGCGAGTCTTCTTGGAGTAGGAGAGTTGCGAGGGATTCTATGGCTGTCGGGCCGAAATTCCCTAGGGTTTGGGCGGCGATTTGGCTCAATTCTTCGTCGGAATTTTTGACCAATTCTACTAAAGCTTGAATCACTTCCGGGCGATCAAACTTTCCGAGAATGCGGGCGGCGAACCACCGGGGCTCGGTGTCAGCGTCTTCGTCTTCGAGTACGGCAATTAAAGGTGCGATCGCGCCATTTCCCAAATTGGGCAATACTTTAGAAATTTCCCAGCGGTCTTGAAAATCGCCCCATTCTAAGGCTTCTATTGCTAAACTGACAGCTTGCTCTAAAATGTGTTGTTCCTGCGGCTTGCCGGCTTTGGCTGTCACTTGCTGCAAGCATTCGACTAACCCCGGCCAGTTTTGGCGATCGGCAGCGACTTGCGCTTTTTGTAAAATATTATACATGATTTTAAATTAAGTTCGATCGAGAAGCAAGGTTTTTTGCTGCTAGGTCAGAGCGGGAGGGAACTACTTTGTACGAATCTTTTGCTACAATTATCCATTTTTTAACATTTTTGTCAATCCATCATAACTGGTAAAATGGAAGTAAAGCATTAATTTGATGTAGTTAAGGCATCAATCTATACTTTTTGTAATTTAAAATACGCAATATTCCTAATTAAAAATTAACAAATGAAGAAAGCTCTACTTTTAGTAAACCAGCACTCCCGAAAAGGGCAAAAGCTATTATCTCAAGCCGCTGTAGAATTAGAAACACTGGGTTTTGAGTTAATGGTAGAATCTACCGACCACGCCCACGAACTTTCCGACACTATTCGCCACTACCAAAATCGAGTCGAATTAGTAATAATTGGCGGTGGCGACGGCACTCTCAACGCCGCCATAGAAGGTTTGATAGACACCAAGTTACCCCTGGGTATCTTGCCGATGGGAACAGCTAACGACCTAGCCCGCACTCTGGGGATTCCTACAGATTTATCAGCAGCTTGTCAAGTAATTGCCAGCGGTAAAGTTCGGCTAATAGACTTGGGTTGGGTTAACAGCCAATATTTTTTTAATGTTGCCAGTTTGGGACTAAGCGTGGAAATTACCCAGCGCCTGACTAAAGACGTAAAGCAGCGCTGGGGAGTGTTAGCTTATGCTTTTACTGCTTTGCAGACAATTTTTTCAGCGCGACCTTTCCGAGCACAAATTAAGATAAAAAATCAATCTTTTAATGTTAAAACTATTCAAATTGCCATTGGCAACGGCCGCTACTACGGCGGTGGCATGACAGTTGCCGAGGATGCCACAATCGACGACAAGCGACTAGATTTGTACAGTTTGGAAATAAAAAAATGGTGGGAAATCATTGCTTTGCTGCCAGCTATGAGGCAAGGAAATCATACCAGTTGGCCTAACGTTCGCGCCTTGCACGCTCAAGAATTTGAGGTTAATACTAGCAAACGCCGTCCGATTAATACTGACGGTGAAATTACAACTTACACGCCTGCAAAATTTCGAGTGATTCCCCAAGCTTTAGCAGTTATAGCTCCTGCATGACTCACAACTAATATAATGATGTTATTGTGTTGTGGAACAGGCATCTTGCCTGTTCAGATATTAGCCACAGGCATCTTGCACGTGCCACAATTAATTAATTAATCAATAAATTATATTGTGTTGTGGAACAGGCATCTTGCCTGTTCAGATATTAGCCACGAACAAGATGCCTGTGCCACAATTAATCAGTTAATAATCGCCTCCAGCGCCATATTTCCAGGCTTCAACTAATCGGTGAAAATAATATTGCTGCTCCGGGGCTAAATTTTTTACCTGGGGTTCTACGGCTTTCCCCAAAGGCTGCAATCCCGTATAAATTCCTAAATTTACATAATGAACCATCCAATCGAGCAAATTAGCTATTCCTACCTGCGGGATAATTTTCAGAACTAATCCGGGATGGCTAATTGCTGTTTTAAACAGGGTTTGTGACAAAGCCGGAAACAGCACGATATCCTGAAGAAACGGTTTGAGTATTGGTTCTCCCAAGTCTTCCATTACCTGAAATACGGCAGCCAAAAGTTGATTTATTTGATTAGGGTCTATTCTTTGATTCATCGCAGCACTCATCGAACGCTGAAACAACCAGGTAACTGATAGATTCGGCTGGTAGGGTTGCAAAAGTGCGAGGTAATTTTTGCTGAGACTGTCGCTTGTCAAAGCTTCCTCAATTCCTAGAGTCAAGCGTTTGAGGTGGCGTACCATGGCGCCGAAACCGCCGAAGCTGAGGGGAGATTGGCTACCGCTGCTGTCTCCGACTGGAAGTATGCGATCCCAAGGGGTTTTTAGAGGACTTTGGCGATAACAGGGGAAGAATCCGTAGAGTGCTCTTTGGAATTTTAACTGTTCGATTTCGACGTTTTGATATTGGGGAAGCAAGCGCAAATACTCTTCAAATAATGTTTCTAAACTGAATCTTTCTGTGTCGGCGTCTATGTAGGTAAATAAGTAGGTGGTGCGGCCGTCTCTGGCTGGAAATGCTTCCCAAAAATATTGGCACTGATTTTGCATTGGGGTGAAGGATGCAAATATATCGCCAGTGTCGTTTTTGGGGTATCCTTGAGCGCAACTGCCGACTACTAAACATACGGCGTCGGGTTTTTTGCCTTGTCTTGCTTGGCGGACAATAGGCGAAAAATGCCCCATTGCGTCTAATAATAATCGGGTTTTAAATAATTTTTTGTCAAGTTGTAAATCTGTATTTTCCGATTCTGCAAGGACTCCATTTGGATGAATTGTGGCTGTTTTAAATGGTGTATTTTCAAATAGTTCGCCTCCGGCTTCTAGGAATCGCTGTTTCAAGGTTTCTAGGAGGTAAACTGGGTCTATTCCGATGTTGAGTACGTCGCGCACCCAAATGTCTGGGCTGTTGGCAAAGCTGATGCGGGCTGGGTTGTATTCGGTAGCTATGGCTTTTTCTATCTCTGCAACAGATAGCAAATTTAATTCTAAGAATGCGTCTAATTCTTTGCGAGAAATGTTCCATTCTTGATCGCGTCCTCGCAGGGTGCCGCGTTCTATCAAGGCTACTCGCCAACCCCGCACGGCTAAGGCTGTACCGATTAATATTCCTAGGGTTCCGCCGCCGATAACTATGTCGAAGTCGAGGGTTTCGAGGGGTTGTTGGCTGTGTTTGACTGCTTGGGGTGTTCCTGCGGTGTTTTGTTTGAGGTTTTCCCAGAGTTGATCGACTTTTCTCAGGCCTGTGAGGGCGTCTCCTGGCAGTTGGGAGAGGATTTGTTCGGTGAGGGACATCGGGTTTTAGTATTAAACAGTGGTTGATTTTTTATAATTTAGCTTAGATCCACATTTCCGACAGTTTCAGGGCTGACGCATGGGGTGGCAAGAATCCCGGTTCATACTAAGATGTTGCACCCTTGTCAATAAGCTTTTTAGGAACAGGCAAGATGCCTGTTCCACAAAGAGTAGATTTTCTTGTGGAACAGGCATCTTGCCTGTTCTTGAAAATGGTGCAAGATGTGAGTTTCTACGAATTTTGGGCTTAGTAACAAGAAATCTAGGAATCAACCGGGTTTATGAGGTTGGGAGTGCGATCGCAAACGAAGTTTTTATCATCATACAGAGAAACCCGGTTTCTGAAAAAAAACCGGGTTTCTACATCTGTTTGGTAAGTCTAAGGAATTATCTTCAATCAGCCGTGCTTAATTCTTCAACTCGCAGCCGATCGCACAAAATTCGCTCGCACACTATACCACCCGTATCCGCACTCCTGCAAACTTCTAATTGAGCTTCCGGCAACGCTTCAAACAAAAAACGCTCTCCCGGAAAAACCGTCCGCTCAAAATACCAATTAGGAATATTTGTAATACGAGCGATTTGCACTTTGCTAGTATTATTAAGATACCAACACAAAATGCGCGTATGACCTTCGGAAATTACCTGATTTAGTGTCAAATTCATTTTTTTAACTTGTTTGTGCAATTGTGCGAATTATCGGCGACGAACCTAGACTTAATATAGCATATTACCAGTTAAAACACAATTTTTTATACATTTTTTTAGATTTTTCGGGTTAATTAATAAATTGTGCCAGGGAAACATCAGCGCCTTCCACCTATTCCCAAGAAGGTGCAAAAGCCGGCAGTGCTAAAGTGCAAGATTTCCATCCTCCCCTAACAGGTGCGTTCAACAATTGACAGTGACCAACTGAACCTCTTGCCTGTTGGTAGTGACCGCAAAAATTACACTTGGAAGCAGGATTGCACCCGTGATCGCTAATTACAAGGCAGGGCTGGTTTTGGGTTTGGTTGCGCTCGATAGTTAAAGTGTTCATTAAATTACTTTTAAATGTTCAGTCTTAAGTATGACGGCTGGAGTGCCGTCGTGGCGTCTATCCGAAGGCTTAGTTCGCCTTTAAGTTTTGTGTAGGGATCGAGAGAAAATATATTAGTTTAGAGAGGATCAAGCTAGGGAGCGATTAAATTTCCTTTCATAGAATTGGCGGCCCCGGCTTTAGAGCAGATCGCGCTTGTCAGGGCGTATACTTCCTCAGACAGAGCTAATTATCTTCGCCTAAGTTGCTGAACAAATCGGCTAAAATTGTATTAGAAAATAAAAAGCCTTCGGGATCGGTCAACCTCAAATTGCCCGACAGTGGCAGTTTCGTGCCCTCACCTAAATTTGAGATTGCCCCCCCATCCGCAGTGATAATTTCTACCCATCCTTGCCGCCAGTAGGGCTGCAAACAACGCCAAATTTTATCAACCGTTTGCTGAGTAAACTTTTCAGTCAGCGCCGACAGGCTAACTCCTTCTGCTAAACGCAAACCTAGCATCAGCGTTTCTAACAAAATGTCATTTTCTGAGACTTGAAAATTTTGCTCACTTGGTGGGTAAATATCTGGCTGGGTTTCCCCCCCAATTTGAGGAGTAGCAGGGGAATTGAGGCCAGAGATCGATCGCACCCACTGATAATATTCTTGAGTTTTGCGAGGTCTCGTTAACCTCCGGCCTTCCATATAACTCGCCGCCCCCATTCCCAAACCGTAATAAGGGCGATTTTCCCAATAAACGCGGTTGTGGCGGCACTGATAGCCAGAGCGAGCGTAATTAGAAATTTCGTAATGTTCGTAGCCAGCACCGGTCAGAATTTCCCGCGCTAAACGGTACATTCCAGCAGCGGTTTCATCTGCTGGTAGCGGCTGCGCGCCTGCTTCAAAGTAGCGCCCGAAAGCAGTTCCCTGTTCAACAATTAAGTCGTAACTCGACAGGTGAGTCGGCGAAATTTCCACGGCCGATTTCAGGGAAGCTTCCCACTGTTCTAAAGTTTGGTGTGGCAGTCCCGAAATTAGGTCTAAACTAAAATTGACAATACCCGCCGATCGCACTATTTCTACTGCTTCAAAAATATCAGCGACAGAGTGCGAGCGCCCGCAAGTTTGCAGCAATTCATCTTGAAAAGCTTGCACTCCCAAACTAACTCGATTTACTCCCGCCGCTACATATCCCCGCAACTGTTCTAAAGTAAACGTACCCGGATCTATTTCTATAGAAATTTCCGCCTCAGCAGCAATCCCAAATTTGCCGTCGAGAGTCTCTAAAATATTGCTCAACTGACTGACAGAAAGCAGCGAAGGCGTGCCACCACCAAAAAAAACTGTTTTCAGAGATGCGCCTAAATTTTTAGTTTCTTGAATTTCTTGACACAGTACAGCAACATATTGCACAACTGTCCCGGAATTCTCGCCATTTTTGTGATCGCCCACCACAAAAACCGGAAAATCGCAGTAGTAACAGCGGCGGCGACAAAAAGGTATGTGCAGGTAAGCCGAACTAGGAATCCCGGAATTTGTCGCTTGCACACTTTTTTTTAATTCAAATGTTAAATAATCTGTGGGAGGGTTCATTACATTTCAAGCCAAAAGCGCAACTTCAAATCTAAAATTTTAATTAAACCATCATGAATAATTATGTATATTATGACATTTTCTTACCAAAAAAGCGCTGCGAACGATGGCGTCCCGCCCCGCAAGCTACGGCTCTGTTAATTTAACCTCATACCAGTTTTAATCGACCAAAATCCCCGAACATCCCGCAGGGCGGTCTATTCGCACTTCGTGCCTGCTTTGGATCCGGCGTAGTAAATTTCGAGCGGCTCCCTGGCACATCCCTCACAGGGTACAACCGCGAAATATAAGTTTATGAAAATCCCTGAGTAAATAGGGCGATATCCGACCAAAGCATGAAAACAAGTATCAGCACTGCAAAGATATAATGTGAATAAATTCATTAACCTAGAACTAATGCTAGACGCAATCATAATAATCTCATTCATAATCGCAGGCGGAGGCATCGGCTATTACGGAGTCGAACTCCTGCCGAGCAATCTCCTGCAGCAAGTTACAAATATACAAGGCTTAAGTTCTGTACTAGGTTCCTTTGGAGCATTAATCGGCTTCGTGATGGGATTAGTGGCTCAAACAACCTATCGGCGCTTGGAAAAACAAGTCCGCGATATGCCAGTCGAGATGCTGCTGACGCGGGCGATCGGCTTAATCATCGGACTGCTAGTAGCAAACTTAATGCTGGCTCCGCTGTTCCTGCTGCCAATTCCCCGCGAGTTCGGCTTCATCAAACCTTTAGTCGCAGTCTTGGGAAGCGTCATGTTCGGCTTCACAGGCGTCAGCTTAACCGACACCCACGGCCGCGCTTTCTTGCGGCTGATCAACCCCAAAAGCTTTGACACGGTGTTGGTAGCTGAAGGTACTTTCAAACCAGCTTCTGCCAAAGTTGTCGATACTAGCTGTATAATAGACGGCCGGATTGAAAACCTCCTAGAAACAGGTTTCCTCGAAGGTCAAATTATCATACCGCAATTCGTGCTCCAAGAACTGCAACTGGTAGCTGATTCAGCCAACGATCAAAAGCGAGTGCGCGGACGCCGCGGCTTAGATGTACTCAACCGCATCAAAGAAACATATCCAGAACGGATTCAAATTCACTCGGCCGACTACGAAGATATTGCCACAGTCGATGCCAAATTAGTCCGCTTCGCCTTGGATATCGACGGCATTTTACTTACCAACGATTACAACTTATCGAAAGTAGCTACCGTCCAAAAACTGCCGGTTTTGAATATCAATGATTTGACTCATGCGGTGCGCCCGACTTATTTGCCGGGAGATACGATCGAACTAAAAATCCGCAAAGAAGGCAAAGAACCCTCTCAGGGAATCGGTTACTTGGATGACGGCACAATGGTTGTCGTAGAAGCAGGCAGCAGCTATGTCGGCGGCGAAGCCAGGGTCGTAGTCACCAGCGCCCTGCAAACTAGCGCTGGCCGCATGATATTTGCCCGCCCTCAAGAGTCCGTTATTGTTTAAAACAGAGTAACAATGGCCAGGGCAATCAGAATCAAATATTGCGATCGTTGTTCCCAATCTGCCCCGACTCTCTACCGCGCCCGGTATGAAGAGTCGGGGCAGTGGTTTTTTTTATGTCTTAAATGTTGGGAATCGGTAAGTAAAAACAATCCTTTTTACTTCTACGGCGGCACTTGGAAAGCTAGCAAGATAAAAATAGCAATTACCAGCTTGTTCTTCTTTTCTCTTCCTTCGCACCCTTTGCGTCTTCGCGGTTCAATTATATCAATATCAGTGATTCAGGAGTTAAAATCAACCAATCTCGATCGCATCTTCATACAATGTCTCGATCGCACAGCTAAAATTAACGTTCTTCAACTGAACGTCATGCCCTTGAGTGTAAGAATCAAGCACCCACAAATCCTCTGCATTCCGGCGAAAACACTCTACACTAACTCTTTCTTGATTGATTAGCACATCCTCTTGCAAACTTTCAGAAGTGCGGTAATCTGTTGGATTTTAACCATTGACCTTCAGTCTTTCCCTATTACTGAATCAGTCGCGGTTTCAACTCAAAATGAGTATATATTGCTGCAATCTTAGGTGGGTATTTCAATCAATTAAATTCTAACATAAAGCCGGCCACTGAAGAAGGGGCTTGAAACCCAAAATTTTTGCTCAATGCGTAAACCATAGCTTTGTTGATAGCCTGAAGTAATAAGTCTTATAAGAAATTCTGTATCTAAATATACATTTTTTGTATAAATCATGACATTTATCAAGTTATCCTGACATTAAGAGCTAGATTCCACACCTTACCTACAAAATTTGTAACCTCCAGAGTTGAGAAGGTACTCCAAGCTTTTACCAGGCTAGGGGCTTTGGTTGTTGGCGTTGGCACTCCAGCTAAGTTCTCAGATTTTAGTCATCTGTGAAATGTGATATGAGTTGAAATCTCTTAAATCCATGCCGAAACTCAAAGAATCTTTTAATCACCCTCATACCGAACCAGCCGATGCCACGATTCGCCTAAAGCAGCATAAAGACCTGTTTTCCTGGCTTTCGATCGCTGCGGGGCTAATTTTTCTACAGGGGTACATGATTGCTCCCCTGATTCCACGTTTGGCGGAAGTTTTTAATGTTCCGGTTCAGGAAATCGGCTTTATCGTTCCAGCCTATATGCTGTCCTATGCACTGATGGCATTATTCTTCGGCCTCCTGTCCGATCGCTTTGGTCGATGGTCTATTATTCGCATCTCGCTTGCTCTTTTTGTCATTTTCACGGCTTTAACTGCCACTGCTCAAAATGCTTCGCAGATGGCAACCTGGCGGCTATTAACCGGGATTGGAGCCAGTGGTGTGATTCCCCTTACCTTCGCCTTAATTGGCGATTTATTCCCGTTTGATCAGCGAGGTGCCAAGCTAGGATTGGTGTTTGCAGCAATGGAAGGGGGAATGGCAGCAGGCTCTGCGGGGGGAGCGATTCTTGAGCCATTTGTAGGTTGGCGATCGCTCTTTCTAGGTACTGCTGTGCTTGCTGCTGTTGTGCTTTGGCGACTTCATCCTTACGGCTCTTTATTTGATACACCAAAAGTCACCAAATTACCGCCTATTCGCCAAATCTTTAGGGGATACAGCCAGATATTAGCAACCTTTCGGGGGCAGCGTACATATGCTTATGTTCTGTGGAATGGTATCTACCACTCTGGGGTATATACATGGCTAGGGTTGTATTTATCGGAACGGTACGGTATGGATGCGTTGAGCATTGGTTTAAACATTCTTGGGTACGGCATTCCCGGTTTATTGCTGAGTTCTTTCATTGGTCAAGCTGTCGATCTGTGGGGACGGCGTTGGCTAGTTCCAGCAGGGTTGGTAATGGCTGCTGTGGCTGGGATTGGAATGATTTTTGAGATTCCGCCAATCGGAACGACGATCGCAGTTCTTATTTTGTCTTTAGGGTATGACCTGACTCAACCGTTGTTTGTAGGAATTGTGACCGATCTCGGAGATGACAACAATTTGGGGCAAACGATGGGACTGAAGGTATTTACTCTCTTTACTGGATTTGGTGTAGGCAGTTTCATATTTGGAGAGCTACTGCGCTTTGGATTTGGGCCTTCTCTCGCTATCTTTGGTGGCATTCAGTTGATAACTGGTTTGATTGCAGTCCCACTATTCTGGCAGGAAGTCCCCTCTCGATTACGGGGTTAGCGACTTTTGCCCAAACCAATGTTGCATACATTAATACTGCTCAAATCATTGCGCTCACTGGTGGTGAGAACGCTCTTGATACTGTTCTGTTATAGAGCATATATAGAGCAATACGCTTGGGTTAGCGCTTTCAGACGAATTTCATTCCACGCATTTATGAGAGTTCCAGACTTTTGAAATACTCACCGCGCCTTCAGGCCGGTGAGTATTTCAGCTTTCCCCCAAAGTTTTAACGTCGGCGCGGGGCCGGAAGCCTCGCGCTATTGCCATTTTGCGGTTGCGGTTTTTCTTGCAGCTTCATTGTCAAACTAACCCGCTTTAACTTCTCATTCACCTCCAAAACCCGCACTTTCACAACTTGTCCGACTTTAACAATCTGTTTAGGGTCATCTACGAAGCGATCGGCTAATTGAGAAACGTGAACCAAACCATCTTGGTGTACTCCCACATCAACAAAGGCTCCAAAGTTAGCTACATTCGTGATTATGCCTTCTAATTCCATCCCAACTTGCAAATCGGAGATTTCTTTAATTCCTGCTTGGAAAGTGGCATATTTAAACTCGGCTCGCGGGTCTCTTCCCGGTTTTTCTAGTTCGGAAATAATGTCTCGGAGTGTCGGTTCTCCGACTTTTTCAGTGACATATTTCTTAATGTTTACAGTCTTAATTTTTTCCGATATTTGTGTTATTCCTGTCAGCGGCAAGTCTAAGTCCTTGGCGATCGCCTGCACGACAGGATAACTTTCGGGATGAACTGCTGTATTGTCCAGGGGGTTTTCGCCGCCGCGAATGCGGAGAAACCCGGCTGCTTGTTCAAAAGCTTTTGGGCCGAGTTTGGGAACTTTCAGGAGTTGGCGGCGATTTTTAAATGCGCCGTTTTCGTTGCGGTAATTGACGATATTTTTAGCAACTGTTGCCGTCATTCCTGACACAAATGTCAGCAGTTCTTTGGACGCTGTGTTTAAGTCAACTCCGACATAATTAACGCAGCTTTCGACTGTTTCGTCGAGTTTCTTTTTGAGCAGTTTTTGGTCAACATCGTGCTGATATTGACCGACTCCTATTGATTTCGGGTCGATTTTCACGAGTTCGGCGAGGGGGTCTTGCAAACGTCGTCCGATGCTGACTGCGCCGCGAACGGTGATGTCGAGGTCGGGAAATTCGGCGATCGCCACTTCGCTTGCTGAATAAATCGATGCACCGGATTCATTCACCATGACTTTAATCGGTTTCCTGTCCATTTGGGCCAAAACTTCCGAAACAAATTCGTCTGTTTCGCGGGAAGCTGTACCGTTGCCGATCGCGATTAATTCAATTTTATATTTTTCAATTAAATGCTTGACAATTTTACCAGCTTGCTGTCGCTGAGCGGCCGCTTGGTGGGGGAAAATAGCTTGATATTCTAAAAATTGCCCGGTTTCATCGAGGGCGGAAACTTTACACCCCGTGCGAAATCCCGGATCGATCGCCAGTGTCGGTTTCATTCCCGCCGGCGCCGACAGCAGCAACTCGCGGAGGTTGGTTTCAAAGGTGGCGATCGACTCGATATCAGCGACAGCTTTGTTGTGCGATCGTACTTCTGTAATTAACGAAGTCTTCATCAGTCGGTTGAAGGCATCCTTCAAAGTCGATCGATAAAACTCTTTAACTTCCGGTATCCTAGTTCTAATTTCCTGAGCTTCCAAATAAGCCATCACGGCGGATTCATCAAAAGCCAATTCCAAATCTAAAACCCCTTCCGTTTCCCCGCGAAACAGCGCTAACATATTGTGCGACTGAACGCTTCTCGCTGCCACTTGATAATTGCGGTACATTTCAAATTTAGTGCTTCCTTCCGGGAAATCATCTTTAATTTTCGAGACAAAAACTCCTGTTTTCATCAAAAACTCTCGCAAATAAGCCCGCAATTCGGCTTTTTCCGAAACCGCTTCCGCCAAAATATCCGCAGCACCTTTGAGAGCTTCTTCTGCTGTCTTCACTCCCTTTTCTTCCGAAATATATTTAGCAGCTTCCGCCTCAAAATCTGCTGGTTTAGCCGTCGGTAAATTCAGAGTTTTGATAAAATTCGCCAGCGGCTCCAAACCTTTTTCCCTAGCAATTGTCGCTCGCGTCCGCCGCTTGGGTTTGTAAGGCAGATAAAGGTCTTCGAGTTCGTTTTTTTGCAAGCACGATTCGATTTTAGCTTGCAGTTCTTCTGTGAGTTTTCCCTGAGAGCTAATCGTCTCTAAAATCGACTTTTTGCGGTCTTCAATTTCCGTCAGATAGGTGAAGCGATCGGAGATGTCCCGCAACTGAATTTCATTCAGCAAATCCGTGCGTTCTTTGCGGTAGCGGGCAATAAACGGAATAGTTGCTCCCTCGGCGAAAAGTTCCAGAGCATTATTGACTTGAGACAAATTGATGGAAAGTTCTTGAGCAATCAGTTGAGGAATGTCGATCATAGTGCAGAATTTCGGATCAGTCGATTTGAGATTTAAGAGGTGAGATTGACTTCACGGAAAAGAGGAAGAAAAGTTTGAAATAAACGTTTTACAGGGTGTTGGCGCTCGTCCTGCAAGTATTAAAATGATGTTAGCATAAATGCAGTCATTTCTCAATATTATATGTTTCCTTTTAAATATCCTGTGCCGCAAACCGATCCGCCGCGATCGCCCCGAGAAACGCTGCCGACGATGTACGATTTACCCAGCGAAGACCCGGAGGAACCTGGTTTGCCTGACGAATTTCACGATTTACAGCCGCAGTTGTTGAGCCTGACGTTTCGACCTCGGAATTATCCGGCTTCTGAGATATTTAGCGGCACCGACATGAACCTTTATTATGACGTGCATCACACTCTGTGGCACAAGCGACCGGATTGGTTTGGAGTTGTGGGAGTTCCCCGACTTTACGATCGATCCGAACTGCGGATGAGTTATGTTACTTGGCAGGAAGGCGTGAATCCTTTTGTAATTGTAGAACTGCTTTCGCCGGGAACGGAAAAAGAAGATTTAGGCGACAATACCGATGAAGAAAATTTGCCACCTCAGTCGGGAAACACTGCGGGTAACGGGCAAGTTTTGGAGGACGAGACGAAGGAGGAACCGCCGAGAAAATGGGAGGTTTACGAGCAAATTTTGCGGGTTCCTATTTATGCAGTTTTCAGCCGCTATACTAACAAATTGCGAGTGTTTGAATTGAAGGGCGGACACTATCAAGAATTAGAATTGCCCGAGTCGCGAGTGTGGATTGCTGACCTAAATTTGGGCTTGGGTTTGTGGCAAGGAGAGTTTCAGGGAATCGATCGACTGTGGTTGCGCTGGTATGATGTTGATGGTAATTGGATTCTCACTGAAGCGGAACAGCAACGGCAGCGGGCTGAGTCAGCGGAAGCTCAATTACAGTCTTTAATTCGGCGGCTGCGGGAATCTGGCATCGATCCTGATAAATTGTTAAACGGTTAAAGAGGACTAAAGTCCTGACTAAAAAGTGGTTCGCCGTCAGGACGTTAGTTTTTTTTTACTTCAACATAAGACTGAAGGCCTCACTATAGGCAGGCTTTAACATTTGATCAAAACTTGATTGGTTGCGGCTTATTTCTTTGTTGCTGGTACTCTGGTCAGTCAAGTCATCCGCGTAGGGAGATTGATGCAAATAAGCTTTACCGACAGAACCGAAAAGTTGCAGTTTGTCAGAAATGACCGATTGCATAGCAGCGATAGCTTTTTCCATTATTTCCAACAAATCCGGATGTGGCTCAGAAATGTTACTTTTTAACACGTCCATATAAGCTTCGCGAACTTCCGTATTCACATTAAATTTAGATACTCCGAATTTAATACATTGATGAATCATTGAGTTCGGCAAACCGCTCGCCCCGTGCATCACTAACGGCACTGAAACAGCAGCCCGGATTTTTGCCAGACGCGAAAAATCGAGTTTGGGTTGGCTTAAATATTTGCCGTGAACGTTACCAATTGTTACGGCTAAAAAATCCACCTTAGTTTCTTTGATAAAGTCTACTGCTGCTACTGGATCTGTCATCCTTGTGGCTTTCTCATCGATTGTCAAACCTTCTTCCCTGCCACTAATTCTGCCGATTTCTGCTTCAACTGCCGCACCGTTAGCGTGGGATAATTTAGTCATTTCCCGGGTAAATATTAAGTTTTGTTCGTAGGGCAAAGGAGAACCGTCTGCCATAATTGATTTAATGCCGGCGGCTAGACCGACGTGAATATCTTTTTCTGAGGTGCCGTGATCTAAGTGTACTGCGATCGGTACTAAAGATGTGCGGGCAGCTTTGATGCACAGCGCGACTAAAGGCGACTTTCCGTATAGGAGGGCGCTGGGGTGAATTTGCAGTATCGCAGGACTGTCCAGCGCTTCGGCCGCATTGATGACGGCTTTTACTCCTTCGAGGTTGTAGACGTTAAAAGCGCCGATCGCATAAGCCTTTCTCCGGGCCGTGTTCAGCAATTCGCGAGTTGAGACAAGCATAATAGTACCTGCTTTAAAAACTTTTCTGAATGTTGATCATTCTATCAAAGTTCAAGGGCAGGCTCAGCGTAATTTCTGTTTATTTTAATTGCGAATCCTTCCGCTACTATTTATTCTGACTATCGATCATTTTATCAAAGTTCAAGGGCAAGCTCAGCGTAACTTTTGTTTATTTTAATTGCGAATTCTTCCGCTACTATTTATGTTGTGAAGTGCATTTATTCTTGGGTAGGGTGCGCTAGGCGCACCAAACAAATAGTAGGGTGCGCCTAGCGCACCCTACTAAGTGATTTACTATTTTTGGGCGTTACCAGCGTGCAAACCGCACTCTTTTACGGTCGCTTCTTCCCACCACCAGCGACCTTCGCGTTCGTGTTGGTTCGGCAATACCGGCTTTGTACAAGGTTCGCAACCAATACTTACAAAACCGCGTTCGTGCAACTTGTTGTAAGGCACATCCAAAGCGCGAATGTATTCCCAAACCTCTGCCGAAGACCAGTTTGCTAAGGGGTTGAATTTAATTAATTCATGGTCAGGAGTTGAGAATGCAGTGTCAACTTCAATAACCGGAATACCGTTGCGGGTACTGGGACTTTGGTCTTTCCGCTGACCGGTAATCCAAGCATCAAGAGTATTCAATTTGCGGCGCAGCGGCTTGACTTTCCGCACGCCACAGCATTCTTTGTGACCGTCTTGATAAAAACTAAACAATCCCTTTTCTTCTACTAGGGCTTGTACTTCGGCTGCATCGGGAAACATTACTTCTAATTTAATGCCGTAATGTTTTCTGACTTGATCCAAAAACTGATAAGTTTCCGAGTGCAATCGTCCGGTGTCTAGGGTGAAAACGCGGAAATTTTTGGTAATTTTTGAGGCAATATCGATCAGAACTACATCTTCAGCCCCGCTGAAAGAAATGGAGATATTGTCAAAATTTTCTAGGGCAAATTTGAGAATGTCTCGCGGTGTTTTTTGACTGTATTCTGCTTCTAGGGCGGCAATGTTGAGATTTCTTTGGATGGCAACCATATTTTCGGGTTTTCGGGTTTTCGGTGTTCTTTTCCTCTAGCCCTTTATTATAACCGATCGCGGTCTCTCCCTCGCCGACTAATTTGACAATCAAGCAATGTCGTCCGGGGCTCCCGGGTTCATCCGTGAAGCGAGGAAAAAGCTCCGACTGCTCATCACCTGCCCCCAGATTTATCAGCGCAAACACTTTCTTCAAATCTAAAATCTAAAATCTAAAATCTAAAATCGATTGACCGCATCTTCCCGCAGTCTTTTCGGCGGGGTTCACAATCAAGCTCAAGGATTGATATCGCCTGCTGGCAGTAGTTTTGGTGAACTCAACACTCCTCTACTGGGTCAAATGGGACTATCGCGCGGTCAATTTATTTTGCCCCCACATTATAAATCACAGACAAGAAAATTCTTTAAATGTCATTGTTACCATCCTAAAATTAAGCTTGTATTATTAATTACAAAATAGCGCTTGCTCAGAAATATAGCGCTGTATATTAAGTGAAAAAAGTTTCTCTCAATACCATGATTTTCCCCGTCATAGGTAGTTTTAAGTAACCATTGTTAGAGCCAATTAAATCAATTAGCTAGCATTATTTAGGCAATGAAATTAACTAGATAGTTGAAAAAAAAATCAAAAATATACGTAGAAAATATCGCTTTAGTACCCCAAGCGCTCCTTCTACTAAGATCGGTTGGTTTCAACACAGCCAATCACCAAAAATCAATTACTAATTGCCGATTAATTTATTCAGAGCTATTCTGTTAGCAAAGTAAATTTTTATCGCTTTTTATCGCTTACAGCTAACCTTCAGCCATACGATCGGCTATATTGTATTTAGAAGTACATTAATTTGTCCGCAAAGCGGTATAGTCCCATCGCCGCCGATCGCGCAAGCTTCTGAATAAACGTAGTCCGCTGTCAATAACAGCAAGGAAGTGTGGAATTATGTCAAAAATTTTAGTCGTGGACGACGTTAAGAGCGAACTAGAAATCATCTGCCGCATTCTTCAAGATGCCGGATTGGATGTGATCCGGGCAGGCGACGGCGAAGAAGCGATCGCCATGATCCGCAAAACCCGTCCGGCTTTGGTCGTTTTAGACGTAGTTATGCCCCGAATGAACGGGTTTGAAGTGATCAGAGAATTGCGGGGCGATCGCACAACTGCCAAATTGCCCGTAGTATTTTGTACTCATAAAAACACCGAGATCGATAAAGCTTGGGGAACTGATTTAGGGGCCGATGCTTACGTCAGCAAACCCTTTGAACCTCAGCAACTCGTCCACATAGTGCAGCGTCTGCTTTCGGCGTAAACAAAATATAAATTCATCGACCGCTTCCCAAAAAAACATTATACAGATAAACCCCGTTTTTTTAATAGACAGGGTTTTTGAACCACATAAAAGTTTATGTTTAATGATAAAAACCTGCTTATTTTACGCCACCGTAATTTATTTAACGGGTACATTTGAGCCACCCAAACTGATGGTGAAAAATTTTATGGGCGATCGGCTTTAGGGTCGAAAAACTCTAATTGGTAAGCTACACTATAAACTAAAAATAAGCCATGAAAATAACGGCTCCCCCCGCTGGGGGGAATCAGACAAGTGCAACAAAGCAATTTCTCTTATTCGGTCAAGGAGGCAGTCTGTTCGGCATAGAATTAGATGCAGTGCGGGAAGTCCTTTCACTCAAGGAACAACCGATTTCCCTGGTTCCCAATACCCAGCCATTTTTGCTGGGATTAACCAACTTGCGGGGCGAAATCTTAGCAGCAGCAGACTTTGGACTGTTTGTCGGTATTGAGTCTGTTGACACCTACCACCCAAACAGCCGCATCTTAGTGGTAGAAGCGCCCGATCCACGAGACGTGAGATTGTTGTCGAAAATGCGCCTGGGATTAGCCGTCTCCCGCGTCGAAGGAGTTTTACCTCTCAATCCCGATCGCATTGTCTCAGCACTAGATGTCAGTCCCGACCTAGCTCCATTCTTAAAAGGTCTGTACAATTCCGAAGGACGCTTGCTAATGATTGTCGATGTAGAAGCGATCGCCCATTCCGAACGCTGGTAAAAATCCGCCATACACATAAGTCTGCAACGGCTTTGCATCTATAAATTTAACTAACGATCGCCCGCATCCGATTTGCCAATCCTTAATCTTATGATCAAACTTCTCTATACTTGGCTCGCAACAACTTTCACCCTGACATTGCCTGACTTGTCCCCATCGCTGGTATCTGGGGCGGCTAATGTCATTATTTCTGGATGTTACTTTGCCATCGCTTGGCTAATTAGCTTAAGTTTGTGGCGAAACCGTCAATTCGGGTTCGACATCTTCGCCACAGTCACAGCAGGCATATTTTGGACTTGCGCTTTCGGCCACAGCGGCCACGCCGCCGAATACCTAGGACTGCCGCACTCTCCGGTGGTGCAAACTGTGTTTGATTGGATCACTGTCATTGCGGCGATCGCTTTTTTGAGTTTGTCCAACCGCTACGGCTTCTTAGTAGGTTCCACCCGTATCCTTAACGCTAAAAAAGAAACAGAACAAGCGCTGAGCGAAACTACCCAGCGATTTCACGCAATCTTCGACCAAGCTTTTCAAGCGATCGCATTATTGGATGCAGACGGTACTCTGCTCGAAGCCAATCAGACAGCGCTAAAATTGGGCGATTTCCCAGCATCAGAAGTGCTGGGCATGAAATTTTGGCTGACACCAGGCTGGGCATCATCCCCAACTAACCAGCAGCGCCTAAAAACGAACATTCAACAAGTTTCGGTCGGGAATTTTGTCCGGGAAGAATACGAAATCACCGGAGCTAACAACCAGGTAACAGTAATTGACTTGTCGTTTAAGCCACTGTTAAATGCAACAGGAGAAGTATTTCAAATACTCGCAGAAGGCCGGGAGATTACCAAGCGTAAACAAGCCGAAGCCGCCTTGCAGCAGCTAAGCGCAGAACTAGAGCAGCGAGTGAATGAAAGAACCGAGCAGATACTGCAAACTAACGCACAATTGGAACAGGAAATTCTCGATCGCACCGCAGCCCAAGAGCAATTAAAAGCCTCAGAACAATTCTTAAACAACATCCTCAACAGCATCCCAGACCCGCTTTACGTCAAAGACCAACAGCACCGCTGGATAACATTAAATGATGCCTTTTGTCAATACATAGGTCACAGCAGAGAAGAACTAATTGGCAAATGCTACGACCAGTTTTTGCCCAAAGAGGAAGCAGAGAAATATCGAGAAAAAGACGAATTAGTTTTCTTAACAAATACCAGCAGCGAAGTCCAAAAAACCATCCAAGATCCAGCAGGAAATACCCGCTTTCTCTCCGCCAAAAAATCTATTTTTGTAGATACCGACGGCAGGAAATTTCTCGTTTCCGCGATGAGAGATATCACCAAGCGCGTGCAAATGGAAGAACAACTGCGGCACACACTCGCAGAAGCACAAAGCTCCCAAAGCTTGCTGCGGACAGTCATTGACGCTACGCCAGACTGCATCTTTGTCAAAGATAGAAACTCGCGCTATACCCTAGTCAATGCAGGTTTCGCCGCCGCCTTCGGTAAAACTCAAGCAGAAATTATCGGCAAAGACGACGCAGAAATCGGCATATCGGTCGATCGCATCTTCCCCAACTTCCACGCCCAAACTGATTCCGAGAACCAAATCCAAAACTTTCGGGCCGGCAAGCACCTCGCCCCCGCTTCCAACGACTTAGGCACCTTAGCCGACGGTAAAGTACACAGCTTCGACACCCTGAAATTGCCCCTCAAAGATGCAGAAGGCAATATTTTAGGAATGCTCGGCTTGGCGCGCGACATCACAGATCGCCGGAAATCTGAACAAGAACTGTTGCGGTTCAAAGCAATTTTAGAAACCACAACAGACTGGGTAGGCATAGCCGACACCCAACAGCGGGCCATTTATCTCAACCGCGCAGGCAGAGAAATGTTGGGAGTTGGCCAAGACGCAGATTTAACCGGAATCCGCATTTCTGACCTGACATCCCCCAAAAGTATCGACACTATTGTAAACGTCGGTATCCCCGCAGCTTGCCGGGACGGGGCGTGGAGTGGCGAGACAGTTTGGCAGAGTTTAGACGGCGAAGAAATACCAGTTTCTCAAGTAATTGTTGCCCACAAATCCGAGAATTCAGAAGTTGAATTTGTCTCAACGATCGCCCGCAACATTACAGAAAGCAAGCGCACAGAAGAAGCCTTGCAGCAGAACTTGCAAATGCTTGACCTGGCAAGCGACGCCTTGATCGTTCGCGATATGGACGGCACGATTAATTATTGGAGTCAGGGAGCCGAACGGATGTACGGCTGGACAAAAAAAGCAGCCTTGGGGAAATTCACCCATACTCTATTGCACACTATTTTTCCCCAGCCTTTAGCAGCTATCTCGGCACAGTTAGAAGAGCAGAATTATTGGGAAGGAGAATTAATTCATACCACCAATTATGATACCAAAATCACCGTTTTTAGCCGCTGGAATTTGCAGCGAGACGAACAGGGAAAACCCAAAGCAATTTTAGAGACTAACAACGATATCACGGAGCGCAAGCAAGCAGAAATCGAAAAGCAAAGATTGATTTCGATCGTAGAAACCAGCTCGGATTTTATCGGCACGGCCACCATGGAGGGACAGGCAACCTACCTGAATGCCGCTGGACTTAAACAAGTAGGATTGCAAAATGTTGAAGAAGTCAAAAGCAAAATTATGTATGACTTCTTCTCAGTAGAAGATGCTAAGATTTTAAAAGAAGAAATCGTGCCGGCTACTGTGCGAGACGGTTTTTGGCAGGGTGAATTCCGCTTGAGGAACTTTCAAACCGGCAAAGACTTTCCGGTTGACTTTACCCTATTCACAGTCAAACACCCAGAAACCGATGAGCCTATGGGGTTCGCAACAGTTACTCGCGACATCAGCGATCGCAAACGCGCAGAAGAGATGCTGCGCGATCGCGAAAGACTCTTCCGAGCCATTTTCGACCAATCTTTCCAATTCATAGGTCTGCTCAAACCGGACGGCACCGTTTTGGAAGCCAACCAAACAGCCTTGGCCGCAGCAGGCTTGCAGAGCGAAGAAATAATAGGCACTCCGTTTTCCGAAACCCTGTGGTGGCAGATTTCCCCACAAACCAAGCAACAGATACGAGAAGCGATCGTCTCTGCCGCCGCCGGCGAGGTAGTCCGTTACGAAGTGGATGTGCTAGTTGCCAACGGTGCAGTAGCGACCGTTGACTTCTCCATCAAACCCATCACAGACGACAGTGGCAAAGTCTTGATGCTAATTCCAGAAGGCCGCGACATCACTGATCGCAAAGCCCTAGAACGAGAATTAGTTTTGCGTCAAACCCGCTTTGACGCATTTTTCACAGCCGCCCCCACCTCAATGTGTATTTTTGACGAGCAGTTGCGCTTCGTGCAAGTCAACGAGAAATTAGCGGCAACCACCGGCGTCTCAGTTGCCGAACACTTCGGTAAGACGGTGAGGGAAGTTATACCCGAAATGAGCGATACCCAAGTGCCGATGTTGCAGCAGATTCTCGCCACCAACCAACCGTTGTTAAACGTTGAGGTATCGGGATCATTCTTCAACGAACCGGGCGTCCTGCGAGATTGGCTGGCGTCATACTTTCCTTTGCCCGGCCCTGACGGCAAACCCATCGGTATCGGGGCTGTGGCGATCGAAATTACCGATCGCAAAAAAGCAGAAGAAGAGCGCGATCGATTTTTTACCCTTTCCCTAGACTTGATTTGTATTATAAGTTTTGAAGGCAAATTCAAGCGCATCAATCCCTCTTGGGAAAACACGCTCGGCTATAAGGCGCATGAACTTGAAGACAACTATTATATCGATTTAGTCCATCCAGACGATCGCGAATCAACCCGAGAACAAGCGGAAAAAGTAGCCAGCGGCGCCGAATTAAAGTCTTATGAAAATCGCTACCGCTGCAAAGACGGTTCCTACAGGTGGCTGTCGTGGAAAGTGCGACCGGAAACCGAACAACAGCTCATGTATGCAGTCGCTCGCGACGTTACCGAAAGCAAACAGGCGATGGTGCAACTGGAAAAAACAACTGCCCAATTAGCCAGTTCCGAAGACCAATTTCGCCAGCAAAGCAATCTCTTGCAACTGCTAATAGACAGCATTGGCGACGGCATAATTGCTGCCGACGAAAAAGGCAATTTTGTTTTGTTCAACCCCGCCGCCGAAGATATCTTTGGCATGGGTGCGACAGATGCTCTTCTCAATGAATGGTCAACAAGATACGGTTTATTCTTGCCCGATACCGTAACTCCCTATCCTCCAGCCGACATACCTTTAGCGCGCACGGTTCGAGGAGAAGCCGTTGACGAAGTAGAGCTGTTCACCCGCCACGCAGGCAAGCCAGAGGGCCTGTGGGTGAAAATTAACGGTCGGCCACTCAAAGACGAAACCGGGGCGCTCAAAGGCGGTGTAGTCGTTTGCCGCAACGTCACTGAACAAAGAGCATCCCAGCAGCGAATGCAGCAGTTAGCCGAGGCACAGGAACGCTTGCTGCAAGAACTCAAAACTCGGCAGAATGCCCTAGACGAATCGGCGATCGTCAGCGAAACTGATGTCCAAGGCATGATTACCTACGTCAACGACAGATTCATTGAAATCTCCGGTTACAGCATGGGAGAACTCCTGCACCGCAACCACCGCCTGATCAATTCCGGCTACCATCCCAAATCATTTTTTGAAGAAATGTGGGTGACAATTTCTCGCGGCTTGGTGTGGAAAGGGGAAATCAAAAACCGACGCAAAGATGGCTCGTTTTACTGGGTAGATTCGACGATATCCCCCATTTTTGATACCAGCGGCGCAATAATCAAATATATCGCCATTCGCTTTGACATCACCGAGCGCAAAGAAGCAGAAGAACGACTCGAAAAATTGGCAGCAGAACGTAAAGCTGAAGCTGATTCTCTGACGCAGCAAGTCCTTAAAATGTTGGGAGAAATTAAAGGCGCGGCTCAAGGCGACTTGACTGTCAGGGCGGAAGTGACTAACGACGTTTTAGGTGCTGTCGCCGACTCTTTCAACTTCTTAATCGGTTCTCTGCGGAAGGTGGTAACGGGAATTCAAACTTTAGCCGAACAGGTAACATCTGCCACCGGCGAGTCAATTAACAATACCAGTCAACTCACCCAACAGGCAGAAATTCAAGCAGAAAAAATATCTGCCATCATGCGCGAAATCGAGCGGATTGTGAATTCGATCCGCGACGTGCGAGATGTTTCGGTGCGGGCCGAAACAGTGGCTCAGCAGTCTTCTCAAACGGCTGAAGTCGGCGGTATGGCGGTCGATCGAGCTGTCGAAGGCATTAACGGGCTCCGGTTGACGATCGCCTCTACCTCGAAAATGATGAAGCGTTTGGGTGAATCTTCGCAGCAAATTGGCAAAATTGTGACTTCGATTTCTCAACTTGCTTCGCAAACTAATTTATTAGCTCTGAATGCTACTATTGAGGCGGCGCGAGCCGGCGAACAAGGTTTAGGCTTTGCAGTTGTTGCTGAAGAAGTGCGGAAATTAGCAGAAAGATCCGCCGGCGCTACGGAGGAAATCTCCGAAATTGTCGGTACAATTCAAGAAGAAATCAGCCGCGTGATGAAGGCAATGGAATCGGGGACGCTGGAGGTAGTGGAAGGCACTAAGCTGGCAAGCGAAGCTAAAACTCACCTTAATGCCATCATCGAAGTTAGTCGAGAAATGAATGCTTTGGTGCAGAATATTACTATCGCATCTGCCAAGCAAACTGTTTCGGCTGAGGGAATTGCTAACAGTATGCAGCAAGTCAACGAGATTGCTAATACGACTGCACAAAAAGGTGCGGATGTCAAAGCATCTTTGGACGAGCTGTCTGGTTCTCTCGGCCAATTGCAAAAGTCGGTGGCGAATTTCCGCAGTTAGTTCAGTTGACAGTTGACAGTTAACGGTTGACGGTTGACGGTTGACGGTTGACAGTTAGTTCATTTGACGGTTGACTGTTGACTGTTATACGAATCACTAATAACTATCGTTGTTGCCGGGGCGGGTTGAGAAATATCCTGAATGCGAAGTTATAGATAATCGTGAACCCGCCCCGACAACAATTACAGTTAAATAACGGGACATCATAATATAAAAAAACTGCCAACAGTTAACAGTCAACCGTTAACTGTCAACAGACAACAGACAACAGACTAATATGAATGATGACGATTTAAACGAATTAATAGATGCTTTTACCGCAGAATGCGAAGAGTTTCTCCAGTCAATGGAGACGAATCTGCTGGCGATGGAAGCTGCGGGTTTGAAAGAGCGACAAGCGGCAGTTAAAGAAATGTTTCGGGCGGCTCACTCGATAAAAGGTGCGGGTTCGATGTTGGGCTTTCAAAACGTATCGGCGGCGGCTCACACCCTGGAGGACTGTTTTGTCATTTTGCGCGATCGCACAGACTTGTCAGCCCTGGAACCGACTACTGTGAGTGTTTTGCTGCAAGGGGTGGATGCTCTCAAAAAGATTACGATCGAATCAGTTCAACACTCCGATGTCACAACTCCGGATCAAACGGAAAACTTGGAGGCGATCGCCCAAATTTTCGATCAGTTCCAGGCCAAGTACGGCAAGTCAGAACAGTCGCCAGTCCCCGCAGCCAGCCAATCGCCCGCCCCCGACACCCTGAAACTGATTTTTGAACAGCAAGTGCCGGCACTCTTCAATCGCCTAGAAACCGAGCTTTCCCAAGCTTCCGAGGCAGATTTGGCAACAAGCGTCACCGCCCTCAAGCAGGTTTACTACCAACTCTCCGGTTTGGCTGGAATGCTGCAATTGCCGGATTTTGCGAAAGTCGCTGCAGCCCTCAGCGCTTTGATCGACTCTCCTGACTTGACTCTACAACGGTTGCAATCCGAGGGTTGGGCGATCGCCCAAAACTTGCAAACCGCACGCCAACAAATATTGGAAGGAAGGGCGATCGACATCCCCGAAATCTCCCCCTCCCCGCCTCCCCCCGACTCC
>NZ_JAUBQQ010000056.1:0-39599 GCF_036701335.1 Microcoleus sp. Pol12B5
TACGATTGCCTGCTTGACGGAGCGATCGCCTGCTTGACGGTACGATCGCTACACCAACTCTTTTAAGATACAAGGGGTGGGTTTTACCAGCCAAACAGAACTCCCCCCAAATACATATAAACCCGCGCCACCAACTTTAAAGTTTAAACTACCAACGTTATCAAAAAGTTAAGAAATTAGTAAAATATCTCCGATAAAAGAAACCTCCATCCTTTTGGGAAATCTTCTTATAGCGGTTCTCAGGAAAGTAAGGTACTCTTCCAATGTCCAATGCCCAATGCCCAATGCCCAAAAACAGCTCATGTTACTGAGAAAGGCTATATCTCTGAATTCTCTTTCTCTGCGCTCTCTGCGCCCTCTGCGGTTCATTAAAAAAAATCTTTCTCAAAAATGCTTGAGACTTGCGATATAACATTTTTAACACCCTTACTTCAATCTAAAATCTAAAATCTAAAATCTAACATCCCATGACTCGCCACCTTCTCAAGGCTAACTGCAAAACCGTACACTTGGGCGGTTTCTCTCCGAATATCGAACCTGCTTTAAGGGTGGATTCGGGCGATCGCATCGATATCGAAACCTATTCAGGATATTATGTTGCTGACAAAGCGCCGCCCGAATTTCTCACCCCCGAATTTTTAGATATTTGTCAGAATTTGCCCCCCAACCGCAAAGTTGGCCCTGGACCCCACTTGCTGACAGGCCCGATTTATGTTAACAATGCCGAACCGGGAGACGTTTTAGAAATTCACATTGAGGATGTTTACCCAAGTTTACCAGTAGGATTTAATGCAATTCGCGCCGGATGGGGAGCTTTGCCTGAGTATTTCCCCGAACCTAAATTGCGGTTTATTTCGCTAGATTTAGAGCAAAAAACTGCTGAATTTCCCACAGGTAGCGACATTCGGATTCCCCTGCATCCTTTTTTTGGCATTATCGGCGTTGCCAATGCAGAAATCAACCGTTCTTCTATTCCTCCAGCGCGCTACGGCGGCAATATGGACAATCACGAACTCCAACCAGGAACGCGGTTATTTTTACCTGTTTTTATGCGGGGCGGTTTACTGTCCATCGGGGACGGACATTCGGCACAAGGAGAAGGTGAAGTTGACGGTACTGCCATTGAAACTTCGATGAATGGGACCATTCAAATCATCTTACGCAAGGATTTATTTCTGATATTTCCGTTTGCAGAAACGCCCACTCATATTGTGATTATGGGATTTGGTAGAACATTAGATGAAGCGTTTGAGATGGCGGTAAAACAGACGGTTTATTGGCTGCAAAAGTTTGCAGGTTTCAAAGAGGAAGATGCTTATGTTTTGTGTTCCCTCGCGGTAAATTTTCGGATTACGCAGGCTGTCAACAATCCTCAAAAAGGAGTTCACGGAATGATTCCCAAGTGTATTCTGCTCGATGTGAACATTATTGACCACCGAGTGGGAGGTAAAATGATAACACGCGATCGACCAAAAAATTAGGATCGCGATCGCACAAACTACACAAAATTGTCACTGCTGTGGTCGATCGGGATCGCGATCCTGTTGACAATTAAGCTTAAAATAAGATAAGTTACCAGTTCTACCTAAATCGAACTCAACATGAAAAACCAGACTGATGATGTTGCCAAAAAAGATTTAGTCGATCGAGCTTTTGAGAATACAGCAATACCCGATCCGACAGCCTGGGTTCACGAACATTATTTTCTGGCTAATTTCGCCGATACTCTGGCCCATATCCAAGAACATATGTCTGAAGACAGTTGCGAAATCGGCGAGAATGGTGAGTCGGGCGAGGGGATATTATCGATCAATGCCAAAATTAGAGATATGTTGAGAGCTACTTTTAGCGACGACGGCTGGCAGTATGTCGAAAGTTTATTGTGAGTTTGGTAAAATCCATAAGTATTTGTACGTTCATAACTTGAGAGCGTAAGTTATACCAGTTTAAAAAAAGAATCTAACTTTAGGCCGGTGATCTAAACCCTTAGATCATTAGTTATTGCCAACTCTTTAATCTCAAATCTCAAATCTCCAATAATATCAGTTTCCTCCCCCAACGGAGACTCGCAACTCAGAGTAGCTGCGTGCATTTCCACCCCCATTGGAAGTAAATTTAACTATTGTGATGTAGGATACTTTAGATCGGGGGGAAATTACTGTCGCTAGGAATTTCGATCGATCGCAAAAACGCGGCACTTTCTTCGGGCAAAGCAGTATTGATAAACATCCCGCTGCCCAACTCAAACCCAGCTTGCTTGGTGACTCTGGGAATAATTGCAATATACCAGTGAAAGTATTTTGTTGCCCGTTGGGCGATCGGCACCGATCGAATATTATAGTTGTAATCAGGATTGTTCAATCCGTAATAAAGCTTAGCCAGTACAGTTTTCAAAGTATCAGCAAGATCCGTAATTTCCCCATCAGTAATTTCATCAAACGAAGAGGAATGTCGGCGCGGAAAAATCCAAGTGTGAAACGGTGAAAGTGCAGCGTAAGGGATAAAAGCCACAAAATGTTCACTCTCACAAATCACTCTTTCCTTCGCCGCTAATTCATCTTCCAAAGTGCGGCAAAACAGACATTCTCCCGTGTCATCAAAATATCTAATAGCTTCGTCGATGCGGCTGCGAAATTGGCTGGGTACAACGGGCGTCGCTGCTATCTGCGAGTGGGGGTGTTCCAGAGAAGTTCCGGCAGTTTCGCCGTGATTTTTGAAGATAATAATTGTTTCAATGTGGGGATTTTTTCTAATTTCTACATAGCGCTGGCGGTATACTAAAAGTATGTTTTCAACTTCTTCAACACTCAACAAAGCTGTCGTCAAATCGTGTCGCGGATGTTCGACAATTACCTCGTGAATGCCGATTCCCGCCATCGTGCGGTGAATTCCCGATGATATCCTCATCCATTTGGCTGTCGGGGAGAGGGCGGGATATTTGTTGTGAATTGCCCGGACTTTCCAGCCAGTGCGAGCGCCCAAACGGCAAGTTTCTAAGGTTCCGTCTTCTTCATTTCCCACGCAAAACGGGCAATCGGCACGGTGGGGTGGCACTGCTGCTGTCCACTCTTTTTTGTTTGCGAATTGATCCGGTCTTGTCGCCCGTTCGGTGGCGATGATAACCCAATCTCTGGTAATTAAATTTTGTCTAAGTTCAGACACTTTTTTACCTTCAGTTGCAGGGTTTAACCGTTTATTATTGTATAGAAGAATTAGTATTTTGTCACTCCCTATTGCAGTTTTTTAACAAATCTTGATTTCTAAATCTTCCCGCAGTTCCCAACAGAACTTAACAACAGTTGGCATCGACGATAGAATGCGATTAGGACTAAATTGGTACAGAATATCTGTCTAGGCAGTACAGGCAAGCACAGATTTCAACCGCAGAGATTAAGCCAACTGCACATTCTGCAACTTGCAAATCGCTTTTAACACTTGCGCCAACAAGAGCGATCGCTCTCGGTCAATCAAATTCAATTCCGGTAAAATCTGATAAGTACAAGGATTTCCCCGCGTCAGATAGACAAACTGATAGTTACGTCCATTCGTCGTCAATCCCCAAACAGACGATTGCTGCTGCAAACTTTTATAAGCATAAGTCAGCAATTGTGGCAAACCGGCCCAAGGATCGATCGCACTATTTTTCGCCTCGACTACCAAAATCCAAAACTGTGCCGCCGCGAGTTCTGCATCCGGCTGATTTACCGCTAAGACATCTAAGCGCCCTTTAATTAAAGTATCCCCATCCTCAACCTCGATCGCGATGCTATCTTCCATTGTCAGCACGATCGGAATATCAAAAAATCCTGCTAATCTCATTAACGGTGAAAGCACTAAAAATTTAACGAGTTCTTCGGAAACTTTTCCTGCGGATAAGTAGCGTCGAAAGTCAGTTCTAATTTTTAATATTTCCTGCTGTTCTAATTCTAACAGCGCTTCCAGAGAGAAAAAATCGGTGAAGGCCTCTCCTTCTCGCTCTTCCAGTTTGAGAAGGCGGCGAACGTCATTTAGCGACAGTTGGCTTGCTTCTAAATTTTGGATCATGCTTTTCCCTATCATTCAGATTGAATAATCCTTTTCAAGCAGCTTCACATCATTGTACTATCAAACTAAAATTTATACAATATTTTATATAAAAGTTTTCCCAAAACGAAGCTCGATCGAACTTTATTTGATCTCAAAAGTCGAGGCAATTATAGTTTTCAAATAAACAGCCACAGCCCCAACATTTACACAATTCCCAAAATTCTTAACGAAACTCAAGATATTTTTGCACTCAATTGCGTACAAAATAGTTTAAAGAAGTAGATGCAGTTACAGAAAAAACAATGTCACAAGATACCATCGAATCAATTCTGCATGAAAGACGGCTATTTCAGCCGCCCGCTGAATTCTCCCAAAAAGCTCACATCAAAAGCCTAGAAGAGTACCAAGCCCTCTACGACAAAGCCAAAGCTGACCCCCAAGCCTTCTGGGCAGAACTCGCCGCCCAAGAATTGCACTGGTTCCAAAACTGGGATACCGTGCTCGACTGGCAACCGCCTTTTGCTAAATGGTTTGTCAACGGTAAAATTAATATTTCTTACAATTGTCTCGATCGCCACTTAACCACTTGGCGCAAAAATAAAGCCGCCCTGATTTGGGAAGGCGAACCCGGAGATTCCCGCACCCTCACCTACGCGCAACTCCACCGCGAAGTCTGCCAAATGGCGAACGTCATCAAACAATTGGGAGTCCAAAAGGGCGATCGCGTCGGCATTTATATGCCCATGATTCCCGAAGCTGCGATCGCCATGCTAGCCTGCGCCAGAATCGGTGCAGTACACAGCGTTGTTTTTGGCGGTTTTAGTGCAGAAGCTTTGCGCGATCGGCTTAACGACGGCGAAGCAAAACTCGTCATCACCGCTGACGGTGGCTTCCGCAAAGACGCAGCAGTTGGCCTCAAAAAACAAGTAGACAAAGCACTAGCAAATAATGCCGTACCCAGCATTACCAACGTTCTGGTAGTTCAGCGCACCAAACAGCAAATTGACATGGAACCAGGGCGCGATCTTTGGTGGCACGACTTGCAAAAAGACGCCTCCGCCGACTGCCCCGCCGAACCGATGGACAGCGAAGATATGCTGTTCATACTCTACACTTCGGGAAGTACCGGCAAACCGAAAGGTGTCGTCCATACAACCGGTGGTTATAACCTTTATACCCACATGACAACCAAGTGGATATTCGACCTTCAAGATACCGATGTTTACTGGTGTACTGCTGATGTCGGCTGGATTACTGGACACAGTTATATTGTCTACGGGCCGCTGTCCAACGGTGCGACAACTTTAATGTATGAAGGTGCTCCTCGCCCTTCAAATCCTGGCTGTTTTTGGGATGTGATCGAAAAATACGGCGTCACCGTTTTCTACACTGCACCCACTGCGATCAGAACATTCATGAAAATGGGCGAACACTTGCCGAATGCCCGCAATTTGTCATCTTTACGATTGTTAGGAACCGTCGGCGAACCGATCAATCCCGAAGCTTGGATGTGGTATCAGCGCGTAATTGGCAACTCGAATTGTCCGATCGTTGATACTTGGTGGCAAACAGAAACCGGGGGAATTATGATTACCGCTTTGCCCGGTGCAATTCCTACAAAACCCGGTTCTGCAACCCTACCGTTCCCCGGAATTGTGGTCGATGTTGTTGACCAAGATGGCGAACCAGTAACTAACGAAAGCGGCGGTTATTTAGTGGTGAAACATCCTTGGCCGGGAATGATGCGTACACTTTACAACGATCCAGACCGTTTTCGCCGCACCTATTGGGAATATTTGCACCCGAAAGATGGCGAATTTGTGTACTTTGCAGGGGACGGCGCGCACAAGGACAAAGACGGTTATTTCTGGGTAATGGGCCGCGTTGACGATGTAATTAATGTGGCCGGACACCGACTCGGCACAATGGAAGTCGAGTCAGCTTTGGTATCGCATCCAGCGGTGGCGGAAGCTGCGGTTGTTGGTAAACCTGATGAGATTAAAGGTGAGGATATTGTGGCTTTTGTCACGCTGGACAACTCGCAGCAACCTAGCGATGAATTGGCTAAGGAATTGAAGCAGCACGTTGTTAAGGAAATTGGGGCGATCGCCCGTCCCGGCGAAATTCGATTTACTGATGCTTTGCCGAAGACTCGAAGCGGTAAAATTATGCGGCGGTTGCTGCGTTCTTTAGCTGCGGGAGAAGAGGTTTCTGGGGATACTTCGACTTTGGAAGACCGGACGGTTTTAGATAAGTTGCGGGGAGGTTCGTAGGGGTATGCAACCGCAGATTTTAGCTGATTAACGCGGATGAACGCAGATGAATTTCCCATCAGATCATCTGCGTTTATCTGCGTTAATCTGCGGTTTAATTGTTAATTGGTTTATTTGCCGCGCCACAAATGAACCGCATCGGGGTTTATTTCCGATCTTACTTGCAGCCACTCCTCTAACAAGTAGTCATCATCGACTGCTTCTGAATGCTGTTCGTCTTTGAGAATTGCCAAGACGTGAACTCCAGACGGATAGTTGACATGACGGATTTCTGGGTCATATCCTAAGTCTTGAATTTTTGCTAAAATGCGATCGACAGCACCGGCAACAGTAAGATCAACGGCAAGAATAATTTGACCGAGTTTAGCACCCGGTTTTACACATTCCAGAACAGCCATTATTCTTTCTCCTTATGCTATCTTAGATATTTTTACTGTAGCAATGAATTATTTGGCTCATCTATTCTTATCAAAAGGCACGCCAGAATCGCTGATTGGCAACCTCTTAGGAGATTTTGTCAAAGGAACGGCCGTCAACCTTTATTCCGATGAAATTAGAAAAGGCATCGATTTGCACCGCAAAGTAGATAGCTACACGGACTCTCACGCAATAGTGCGATCGAGTAAAAGCCTTGTTTGTGCCGAGAGACGCAGGTTTGCGGGAGTTTTGATTGACGTGTTTTACGACCACTTTTTGGCTAAAAATTGGCTGGAATATTCAGAAATTCCGCTTCCAGATTTTTCTCGCCATGTCTATAAAATCCTGCAAGACAACCGCGATATATTGCCTGAATCTCTCCAGCGGGTGCTGCCAACAATAATTGCCCGCGACTTGCTTTCATCTTATCAGGAAATTACCGAAATCGGCATCACTCTTACAAGAATGTCGGCCCGAGTCAAGCGGACAAATAACTTGGCAAGCGGCATAGAAGATTTGACAGCTAACTATCAGCGCTTAGAATCAGATTTTCGATATTTTTTCCCCGACTTAATAAAATACGCCACAGTTGACAAATATTAATACAAACAACAAAAATTACAGTTGCTATTGATAGCGAACTCGTGTATGATTCAACCGATATGTGCATGAAATCTCAAGTGCAACAGGGTTGAAAATATGGCAACCAGAATTCCGAGCCTGCAAATAACTAAAGTAGTTGATGGCGACAGCATCAAAATTTCTCT
This sequence comes from Microcoleus sp. Pol12B5, assembly GCF_036701335.1. Classification (NCBI taxonomy): domain Bacteria; kingdom Bacillati; phylum Cyanobacteriota; class Cyanophyceae; order Oscillatoriales; family Microcoleaceae; genus Microcoleus; species Microcoleus sp. Pol12B5. The sequence goes on from NZ_JAUBQQ010000056.1 coordinate 7,484, forward strand.
CAACGGCAAAACCGAGTCTCTGCGGCTGATTTGCGTCGATACAGAAGAAAGTCATCCGGGAGGCTCCAAACCTGTAACTGCGGCGGGGAAAGCAGGTACGGAAATGGCTAAAAAATACTTCGCCACAGCAGATGGCGGACTTGCTCAAATTGACATAGAATTTGATACAGACGATGCGGTTGAAGTGGCTCTACAAAAACACCGCGACAACTACGGGCGTCTCCTCTGTTACGTACATAAAAATGGAGAAAATTACAATCTTAAACTGATTGAAGAAGGCTGGAGTCCCTACTTTGTCAAATACGGGCGCTCCAGATTGTATCACCGCCAAATGACTGAAGCAGAATCGGCAGCAAAAGCTTACAATCTGATGATTTGGAATCCGATTATTAATGCCAAAATTCCTTCTCGCAACTATGCTAATTTACTGCCTTGGTGGTCGATGCGAGGCTCGATTGTTGAAGAGTTTCGGTTGTCGGAAGCAACGGCAGGAGCGCTTTCTTTGAGGTTGCACTACCCGAAAATATTAGCTGCTTCTGAGAAAGCTAAATCTATTACTATTTTCTGCGATTTGCAGGCGGGAATTACTAAATGGATCGGCGGTAGCGCTCTGATTTATGCTGGCTCAGTTTATCATAAATTAGATTTGTGGATACCGGATGCTGAAACTGATGAAAGAGCTCCCTTGAAGCGGCTAATCGAGAAGCGTTATGCAGGTCTGGGACGGGGATATGTGTATGTCAGTGGGAAGGTAGAACAGTACAAAGGGAAGCCTCAAATAGTTTTGAAGGATATCAAACAACTTTCAGATTTTCCCCCAGAAAATTGAATCTTACATGAATTTAATTAAAAAAATTGCAGCACAAAGGGAACGATGAAGACTGTTCTGCGGGGAACGCGATTGAATTTTGGGCGATTCCCTACCGCAACGGGCTCGCACGCGCGTTCGGGATAGCTTGGCTTCACGCATTTTTTAAAATTTAAGTAGCATGACGGTTGACAATCAAAAATTATTGTGTTTTTTTATTAGGCTAAATCAATTCATACTATAATAGTATAATCGCAAGTCTGTAGCTGCCAATAGCTGCGACATCCATTCAAACTCCAGAGATTTAAAAGCTATGTGCCAATTACTGGGAATGAACTGTAATGTTCCAACAGATATTTGCTTTTCTTTTGAGGGTTTTTCTGCAAGAGGTGGCAGAACAGACGTTCATCAAGACGGTTGGGGGATTGCTTTCTTTGAAGGTTTAGGATGTCGCCTTTTTATAGACTCAAAACCTGCGATTGCTTCTCCGGTTGCTGAAGTAGTGCGCCGCTATCCCATTCATTCAACTAACGTGATTGCTCACATCCGCAAAGCTACGCAAGGCGCAATTGCTTTGGAAAACTGCCACCCTTTTATTCGGGAACTTTGGGGACGTTATTGGGTGTTTGCTCACAACGGCAATCTCGAAAACTTTTATCCAGAATGTGCCGGAGTTTACAAACCGGTTGGTAAAACTGACAGCGAAAAAGCATTCTGTTTGATATTAGAAAAGCTGCGCTCCTCTTTTCCTCAAAGTAAGCCTGCTGTAGCGGAAATTTACCCGGTTTTGGAGGAAATTACTAAAAGTTTGGCAGAACACGGAATTTTTAATTATTTACTTTCCGATGGAGAACACTTGTTCACCCACTGTTCTACTAATCTGCATTATATTGTGCGACAAGCACCTTTTGCTAGCGCTCACTCGATCGACGAAGATGTAACTGTCGATTTCCGGGAATTGACCAAGGAGGACGATCGCGTGGCTGTTATTGCGACTTTTCCGCTGACAGATAACGAAGTTTGGACGCAAATTCAGCCGGGAGAATTGCTAGTATTTCAGGATGGTTTGCCCGTCAATTCTGGGCTGCTGGAGTTAAGTTAACGAGATTTAAACAAATTTAAAGCCTAAACAGAGCATCGAACCTGCTAAATAACCAGCTTTCCAGCTTGATTGATGAAGCCAGATTTGCTATCGCGCTTGACAGCGGCTAAGCCTTCCGAAAAACTGCCGACAGCGGAAACTTGGGGGCGATCGCCCACTAGCCTGTTTGATTGATGTATCCGCACCCTTTTGAAGCCCTAACTGCTGCTAAACATTCATTAATTGAGCGGGGGTTACACAATTTGATGATGATTCTTGTGGGGTGTCCCGCCTTCAGTGAAAATACACCGGACTGGTTACGATATCCCATCCCACAAAACAATCAAAATCATCCCGCAATTATCCAACGGCTTCCCACTGTCCCCGAAGTGACAACAGAGGGATTAATTCGGTTGAACAGCCGCTAGAATTTGTCCGGCTGTCACCGTTTGCCCCTTTTCACAAAACAACTGGGCAACAGTGCCCGCAACATCAGCAGTAATAGCAATTTCCATTTTCATCGCTTCCAAAATTAACAGGCGATCGCCCTCTGCAACCGTATCTCCAACATTAACCAGCACCTGCCAAACATTGGCCGAAACGTGAGCGACAACTGCCTCACAACCGATCGGCAAAACAACCTCCGCCACTGTTTCAGAAGCCACATCCGCCGAGGATTCTGCAGCAGCTTCAGCGTCAAATTCCCCGGATGCGGCCCAGCGATCGCGCTCTGCATTAAAAGCGGCCTGCTGCTGCGCTTTAAACTCAGCCGCACTGTTAGTAATAGAATTCAAAAACTCATTGTATTCTCTCAAATTAAAAGTGATTTCCTCAACCTTTAATTTAAACTTCCCTTCGATAAATGCTTCCCGACAGCGGTGCAATTCCTCATGAGAAACCGGATAAAATCGGATTTGGTCAAAAAACCGCAAAAGCCAAGGTTTACCAGACTGGAAATCCGCCGTTTGTTTGAACCGATTCCACATTTGCACCGTGCGGCCGACAAATTGATAACCTCCCGGCCCTTCCATGCCGTAAACGCACAAATACGCGCCGCCAATGCCAACTGCATTTTCAGGAGTCCAAGTGCGGGCGGGATTGTATTTAGTAGTAACCAAACGGTGGCGCGGATCGAGGGGAGTTGCGACGGGCGCGCCTAAATAAACGTCTCCCAAACCCATCACTAAATAGCTAGCATTAAATACGATTTCTCTGACTTGTTCGATGCTGTCAAGCCCGTTTATGCGGCGAATAAACTCAATATTGCTGGGACACCAAGGTGCATCCGATCGCACAGACTGCATATATTTTTCAATAGCCAACAGCGTTGATTCATCTTCCCAAGATAAAGGCAAGTGCACAATTCGCGCCGGCACTTCCAAATCCTCGATCGCCGGAAGTTCCGCCTCCGCCGCAATCAGCGCCTGCATTAGCTGCTGTTGCGAAATCTGGCGGCCCTCAAAGTGAATTTGGAGCGATCGCATTCCCGGCACTAATTCGATAACACCCGGCAACGGATTTGCTTTCAACTGTTCCATCAATGCGTGCGCCCGAAAACGCAAATTTAAATCCAGCACCAACGGGCCGTATTCAACTAGAATATATTTATCCCCAGCTTGACGGTAAGTAACAGCAACCTGTCCCGGAGATTCGGGAATTTTATGCAAAATTGGAGAAGCGGGAACTGCGGGCAATTCCTCCGCATTTTCCCCAAAAACAGGCAAACTAAAAGTAGCAATTTGCCTATTTTGTGCTAATTCCCGCTGCAAAGCTTCAGCAAAACTCAAACAGTGAAAGCGAATGCTGTCCCCCGGTTTCAGTTGCCCGATTTTCCACAATTCCGACTGCACAATAGTAGCAGGACACACAAAACCTCCCAAACTCGGGCCGTCAAGACCGAGAATTACAGGCATATCGCCTGTAAAATCGATCGTGCCGATCGCGTAAGCATTATCGTGAATGTTAGACGGGTGCAAACCCGCTTCTCCGCCGTCTTGACGCGCCCAGGTGGGCTTCGGGCCGATCAGCCGAATGCCCGTCCGCGTCGAGTTGTAATGCACCTGCCATTCTGTGGAGAAAAACATTTCGATGTCTGACTGAGTAAAGAAATCCGGCGCGCCGTGAGGCCCGTACAAAACGCCGATTTCCCAATTATTGCTGTAGGTGGGAATTAGTTCCGGAGGCAAAGATAATTCTGCTTCCAGAGTGGCAGTTTGAAGCAGTTTAAGCACATCTCCCGGACGCAGCGTGCGGCCCGCGTGTCCGCCAAATTTGCCCAGTACAAAAGTTGATTTGCTGCCCAAATAATCGGGGACGTTAAAGCCGTGTTTGACTGCTAAATAAGTGCGGTAGCCGCCGCCTTGAATGGCTTTTAACTTGAGAATGCTGCCAGCTTTTACGGGAATTGCCGTCCAAAACGGCACCGATTCGCCGTTTAGCGTTCCCTTCATAGTTGCACCAGTCAAACTAATAACTGTATCGGCATTAAAGCGCAGAGTTGGACCTGTAGCTGTGAATTCCAATCCTGCTGTCGATTCGGGATTTCCTACTAAACGATTTGCCGATCGAAATGCCAGATGATCCATCGGCCCAGAAGGCGGCACGCCAACATCCCAATAGCCAATCCGCCCCGGATAATCCTGAATGCTGCTGTAGGTTCCCCCATCCAATACATCGATCGTTAAAGGTGCGTATTCAAAAGAGTTTAAAAAGCGCGTGTTCAGTTCGCCCCGGCTGAATCGGGAATCGTCCAAAATCTGGCGGAGGTAATCTAAATTAGTTTCAATTCCCGCTATTTCACTGGCATCTAAAGCAGCTTTTAGTTTTACGATCACCTGCGATCGATTATCCCCGCAAACGATTACTTTGGCTAGCAGCGGATCGTAAAAAGGAGTAACCTCCGTGCCGGTTTCTATCCAACTGTCGCAGCGGACGTTTTCGGGAAACGCAACTTGATTCAGCAACCCGGAACTCGGCTGAAAATTCTTGCCGGCATCTTCCGCATAAATTCGCACCTCAATTGAGTGTCCCTGCGGCCGATAGCGGTACTCTTCCAGGGGGAACAAATCTCCTGAAGCCTGTTTTACCATCCACTCAACGAGGTCGATGTTGTTGACAGCTTCAGTCACGCCGTGTTCGACTTGCAATCGCGTGTTAACTTCCAAAAAATAAAACTGTTTCGCATCGACATCAAAGACAAATTCAACAGTACCGGCTGACTGATAATTTACCGCTTTTCCCAACCGCACGGCTGCACCGTACAACTGATTTCGCTGTTCGTCGGTAATAGCAGGGGCGGGGGTTTCTTCAATTACTTTTTGATTGCGCCGCTGCACCGAACAATCTCGCTCGCCCAAGGCTATGACATTTCCTTTGCCATCTCCAAAAATTTGGACTTCAATGTGTCTGGCTGTTTGAATGTATTTCTCTAAAAAAACGCCGCTTTGTTTAAAATTGCTTTGACTCAAACGCTGTACTTTTTCAAATGCTTCTGCCAAATCTCGATCGCCAAAACAAGCCTGCAAACCAATGCCGCCGCCGCCTGCGGTACTTTTGAGCATCACCGGATAGCCGATCGCCCCAGCCGCTTTTTCCGCATCCTCTAAACAGGCTAAAAGTTCGCTTCCGGGAGTTAGCGGCACTTGATTTGCAGCGGCTATTTCCCGCGCGGTGTGCTTCAATCCAAAGCAGCGCAACTGACTCGGAGTCGGGCCGATAAATGCAATATTTTCGCTGGCACAAGCTTCGGCAAATTCAGCATTTTCGCTCAAAAAGCCGTAACCCGGATGGATAGCTTGAGCTTTTGTTTGGCGCGCAACTTCGAGAATGCGATCGAACCGCAAATAACTCTCGGCTGCGGCGGCTGCACCGATACAAACGGCTTCGCTGGCGGCGAAAACGTGTTTGGCGCGGGCGTCGGCTTCAGAATATACTGCTACCGAAGCAATTCCGAGGCGATCGAGCGTGCGGATAATTCGGCAGGCAATTTCACCGCGATTTGCAATCAAAACTTTGTTAAACATTTAGGTAATTGGTAATTGATAATTGGTAATTGCTAATTGATAATTGCTAATGGGCAATCGATTATTCAGTCCTCTTTAGAGGACTTTAGCTATTAGCCAGGGGTTTAAACCCCTGGCGGTTTCTGACGTGTATGCAGCTACAACCTATACCGCATCCCAAATAATCAACTGAATCGGCGTAGGATTGTAAGCATTGCAAGGATTGTTCATTTGCGGGCAGTTAGAAATAGCAACCAGCGCGTTTATTTCGGCTCGCAAATCAACTGTACTTCCCGGATCGGAGATGCCGTCAACAATTTCAAGCGTGCCATCTTCGCTAACCGGAACATTCATAAAGAAGTTGATATTGCTGACTAAATCTCGCTTACCCAAACCGTGGGGAAGAATTGCGGCGAGGAAATTTTCAACACAGGCGTGCTGGTATTTTTTATCTAGTCCAAACCGCACCGAATTGCTTTCGCAGCTACAGGCGCCGCCGGAGGTATCGTGGCGCCCGCAGGAGTCAGCAATTATGGTCATTATGGCTCGCCCTTCGTTGGATATGAGTTGGCTGTTTGTAGTGACAAAGATGTTGCCTTGATTGACGATCGTATCGGGGGCGCTGTAGCGTTCGGAAGGGTCATCGGCATTGTAAACTAAAAAATCTACTGCTTGATTTCCGCCTAAATCTACAATGCGGAGAATCTGTCCTTTTTTGATGACACGAGACCAGGGATGTCTGGCGGGTAAAACTTCGTTGTAAATTGCAGTTTTTGGATCGAGTATTTGTTGAGTAGTTGCAGTCATGGTTCACTTTTTGTGATGGAATTGCAGAATTTTTCCCCGCAGATTGATGCGGACAAAGTTGAGTTGTGGAATCGAGTCTATTGCACGAACAAAGCATCGGTGTTGATAAAGCCGCGCACGGCTTCTGGGTTGGCGGTGCGGCACAAGTCGTCTGGTGCGGGTGCGGGGGTTTTCACAATCTGAATTTGGATGGGTTTTGGATCGTAATTTGAACCAGGATGCAGGATGTGGGGGCAGTTAGAGATAATGGTCAATACGTTCATTTCGGCTCGCAAATCGATAAAACTACCCGGTTTTTCGCAGCCTTCGCGAAACTCCATCGTGCCGTCTGGTTTGACGGCAATGCGAGTAAATAAGTTGAGGTTGGGCATGATATCTTTCTTGCCCAATCCCCACCGACTTAGGGCTTTGAGGAAGTTGTCGCGGGAGTTTTTGTAGTCTCCTTCGGCGTATTTTTTGGCATTGCTAGTGGCGTTGCTGCACCCTCCTAACAAATCGTGACAGCCGGAGGTGTCTTGGGTGATGGAAAATAGGATGCGTCCCATGTCTGTGTAGATCACCATGCCTTGTTTGAGAAAGGCGTTGAATTGAATTTTGGCGGTGTCTGCTGCGTTGAAACGTTCGATCGCATTGTCGGCGTTGTAGCACAGCATGGAAACGCCGCGAGAGCCTTCTAAATCGGTGATTCGCAGGGTGTTTCCCCGCTTGATGACCCCCGACCAGTACGCGCCGCCCGGTACGGTTTCTTCGATTAATACGAGGCTTGAATCAATTTGTGAGTTTGGGTCGATCGATGATAGTTGCACCATAAGTTCCTCTTGATGTATTTGGGTAGGTCAGCGAAATAAAACAATAGTATTTTGTAGCGGCAAAACCCGCCCTCTCCCAAAGTAATATTTATTTACACTGAGATATTGCACCATTCTCAAGAACGGGCAAGATGCCCGTTCCACAAAACTCAATTTTATTGTGGAACGGGCATCTTGCCCGCTCCTAAATAGGTAATTGACAATGGTGCAAGATGTTAAGTTTCCACTTACTTAGGTTGGCCGTGGTACTGTGGGCGCGGGTGCAAAAAGTGCAAATACAAACCTATTTCTATTTAAGCAGCCATTGCAACTGCTTCCTGTCCGTGTTTCCGCATCAAATCCATGAGTTCGTCGCGGTAATCGTGGAATTTGGCGTGGCGTTTAACGCTGGGAGTGCGATCGGGCAAATTAATCGACATTTCCTTTCTCACTGTACCGGGACGAGCGCCCAAAGCATAAATCCGATTGGAAAGAAACACCGCTTCTTCGACATCGTGGGTAATCATAAAGATTGTAATCTGAGTCCGGCGCCACAAATCGAGCATGAATTCGTGCATCGATTCTTTAGTGTGGATGTCCAAAGCGCCGAAAGGTTCATCCATTAACAATACTTTAGGTTCAGAAGCGAGGGCGCGGGCGATCGCCACCCGTTGTTTCATCCCGCCCGACAATTCCTTTGGTAGCGACGAAGCAAACTGCGTCAATCCTACCACATTCAAATAATAGCTCGCTTGTTCGCGCCGCTTTTTCTTGGAAACGCCTTGAAGTTTGAGGCCAAACTCAGCATTTTCCTGCACGTTCATCCAAGGATAAAGAGTGTAATGCTGAAATACCATACCTCGATCCGGGCCAGGCGAAACAACTTCCTTGCCGTCAATTTTCACTTGCCCTGTTGTCGGCTTGTCCAATCCCGCAATCTGCCTCAACAGAGTAGATTTGCCAGAACCGGATGCGCCTACCGCGCAGATAAATTCGCCTTGCTTTATGCTCATATTGATGTCCTTGAGGACAACTAATTTACCGTTTTTCGTTTCAAAGTTCTTGTGCAGGTTGTTGATTTGCAAAAACATGAGTTTATCCTCTGTATTGTAAGTAAAAAATGACACCATTCTGCTTTTTAACATCTGCTTACTGTTTCTGGCTTGACCATTTACAAGAAACCCGCAGCAGATATTGAAAAAGCAAGTCAAAAGTCAGTCCGATCGCCCCAATGACAATCAGCCCCACAAAAATTTCATCGGTTCGGAGAAATCGACCTGCGACACTGATCCGGCGGCCTAAGCCTTCGGTTGCCGCAATCAATTCCGAGACGATTACCAATTGCCAAGCCGCAGCTAGGTTGATGCGGCTAGCGTCAAGGATTCCCGGCAAAACGTGGGGAAAAATAACTTGAGTGAGGATTTCCCAGCGATTTCCGCCCAACATATAAGTAGATTCGATCAAGTCTTTTGGAACAAACTTGACTGTATCCATCACCATCAGCGAATTGAAGAAAAAGACGCCGATAAATATCAGCATTATTTTGGGTTCTTCGCCGATTCCCAAGTAGAGAATTAGCAGGGGAATGAACGCTGGTGCGGGCATATATCGCATCAAGCCGAACATGGGTTCCAGCAAGGCGCGAATACTGGGAAAACTGCCCATCAGCACGCCAATTGGTATGGAAAAAACCAAGGCGAACAGAAAGCCCACTCCCACCCGCCACAAACTCGCTACTGTGTCTTTCAAAAGTTCGCGAGTGTTCCACAGCCGACCAAATGCCTCTAAAACTTTGGCGGGGGAAGGCAAAAATTTGGGGTCTACGTTGGCGAAGGTTGTTACTAGCCACCACAGCAGCAGCGGCAGTGCGATCGATGTTACCGTTAACCCAATATTGAGGGGTTGTGGTATCTCTTCTGCAATCCGCCAGAAAACGGTGGGATTTAGGTTTTTTTGCTTGAGGTGGGATTGGATCGATCGCGGATCGGGATTTGGCATGATTTAATTGCGGAACGGTTTGTCGAGTAATGGGAGTAGATTTTCGGGATTATAAAAAGTATTTTTTTTATTTTGCGTCTGCACAATCCTAAATTATGCCTTTTAGCTTTTACCTGCGGCATAAGCTTTTATAAAACGATCGTCAAATAATGTGCTGATATCTGGTTGAGTTTTTGCTAAATTTACATCTACGAGAAATTTAGTCATTTCTGCCGCCGCAAACTGCAAGGATGTCATGTCATTTCCCGGTTGAAAGGCTTTCAAGTTTTCCTCGATCGTAAATATCTTAGTGCCGTTTTCATATTCTTTGTATTCCTCAACGGTAACTCCGGCGCGGTTGGCTAGAATCTCGTAAGATTTCTCTTTATTTGATTTCATGTATTCCAATGTTGCAAACCATGAATTGACCAGGGCTTGCACTCGATCTGGGTGTTCGCCGATAAACTTTCGGGTGAATACCAAATGGTCGGATATCGCCCCCGGAAAATCTTTTGAACTAAACAGTTCCTTGCTGTTCGATCGTTTTAATGCTTGCGTGGTAAACGGCGCAAATACTGCCACCGCATCGACTTGTCCTCCGACGAAAGCCGCCGCAGCTTTGCCAGTTTCCAGCGGTACAAATTGAATATCTTGCACTGATAAACCTGCTTTTCTCAGCCCTAACAGCAATAGAAAGTGATCGACTGTACCTTCCTCTGCAGCCACTTTTTTACCTTTCAAATCGGCAACGGAATTGATGCCTTCGGCGACAATAACTTTGTCATTTCCCGTCGAGTTGTCGTTGACTAAAACAATTACTTGGTCGGCACCGCCTGATATAGAGTTTACTGTATCACCGAGGGTTTGGCTGTTAGCATCTATCTGTCCTGCTGTGAGGGTGCTGATCGATTCTAAGTAGCCGTCAAACCATTTTAAGTCTACAGCAACATTGTTAGCTTCAAATATCTTTTGTTCTTTGGCAATTTGCCACGGAAACCAGCCTGGCCACGCGCTGAATCCGAGGCGAACTGCGTTAGCACTTACTGAAGAAGCTGCTTCGCTTTCAGTCGTGGTTTTGATATAAACTGCCGGGTTGACGCAGCCGACGGCGAAAAACAAGGTGATAAAAAATAGGGCGCAGTAGGACAAGGGCGATCGCGTTATTTTTGGGGAGCAATATCGGATATCCATAGCAGATTCTGGTTGCTGGTTAGAGGTGAATATGTCGATCAAGCTTTTGCACCTTCTTTGGCTTCCTTAGCTTCCGCAAACCCCCTTGATATACAAGGATAAAGCCCGAGAGCTAACGAACCGAGTCTTGCTGATCGATCGCGTTTCTCCCGGGCTTTTATCCCGCCGTGTAACTGGCTAGTGTTTCCCTAACATTAAAATATTGGGACAACCAGTCTGCTTCTCTCGGACCAGCACTTGAACTGTCTAAGCTGAGTTAGAAACTGATTCAAATCGGAACCCTAGAAGCGGTTAAATTTTTCGGTTTTTGTCTGTATAAGTCCTGTTTGCAACCCAAGGAGTTATTCGAGACTGTTAGTAACAGCAATGCACTTAGCTTTTTGAAAGGTAAGCATACTGTAGCTTGTAATCTTACTAGATTGCTACGTTTCAAACGGTAACAGCAAAATTGATGCGGAAATGTGTCAAATGTTACAAAAAATGGTTTTTTTGGGAGTTGTTAATTAAAATTTTTGGAATATTAAACCGGGATGAGACAGGGTGATTGGAAATCGCGAAGTTTAGCTGCACACAAAGACGAAACCCGCAAGGCTAGGGTTGAAGATTTCTTGAGAAATACTTCGATCGCCCGCTAACTGGATGCGAATACGATCGACAATGCGGTAAACTAACCTTCTATTTTTAATAACGATCGCCTTGCACAGCCTTTGAAGTCATTTCTTCAATCTAAGATCTAAAATCTAAAATCGACCGAAGTCGGTGAAATTGACGGTGCACTATGGAAACATTTAACTACAGCAACAGTCTCGACATTCATTCGCTGCTCGATCGCTACCGCACCGGCTCGATCGCGCCTGCAGATGCGATCGCGAGCGTGTACGGTCGGATCGAACGCTATGCTGATCCGGCGGTATGGATTTATTTAGCACCGCAGGCGGAAACCCTCGAACGCGCCAAAGCCTTGGAAAACCTAGACCCGCAACAATTGCCGCTCTACGGAATACCTTTTGCGATCAAAGATAATCTCGATTGGGCGGGCGTTCCGACTACGGCGGGATGTCCTGCGTTTGCTAGCACTCCAGCGCGATCGTCCGCAGTCGTAGAGCGCCTGTGCGCGGCAGGTGCGATCGCGATCGGCAAAACAAACATGGATCAATTTGCCACAGGGTTAGTGGGAACCCGCACGCCCTATGGAGTTTGTCGCAATCCGTTCGATTCGCGCTACATTCCGGGCGGATCGAGTTCAGGTTCCGCAGCAGCAGTCTCCGCCGGATTGGTGAGTTTTGCTCTGGGTACCGATACCGCAGGCTCAGGGCGGGTTCCCGCTGCTTTTACCAACATTGTCGGGCTGAAGCCAAGTTGCGGCTCGTTCAGCACCCGCGGCCTGCTGCCGGCGGTGCGATCGCTCGATTGCGTTTCTGTGTTCGCTCTCACCTGTGCGGATGCGGCCTCCGTGCTGCAAGTAGCCAGCGGTTTTGACGCTGAGGATGCGTTTTCTCGTCGCCCTGAAACGAAAGTTTTACCGGATTTATCCCGCTTGCGGGTGGGAGTTCCCAGAGAGGGCGAACTCGAATTTTTTGGGAATGCAGAAGCCGAACAGCGCTACCGGGAGGCGATCGCGCGCTTGCAATCTTTGGGCTGCACGATCGCACCTATTGACTTCAAACCCTTTGCGGATGCTGCCCAACTTCTCTACGGCGGGCCTTGGGTAGCAGAAAGGTTGGCCGCGATCGGCGATTTTCTCGACGCGCACCCAGAGGATATCGATCCGATCGTCTACGAAATTATCAGCGGCGGCAAACGCTACGATGCCGTCGCGGCTTACCGCGCGTCATACCAGTTAGCCGAACTCCGCCAGAAGGCAGAAATTCAGTGGCAGTCAATGGATGTGTTGGCGGTTCCCACGACAGGTACGATTTATACTGTCGCAGAAGTTGCAGCCGAGCCGATCGCGCTCAACACCAATCTCGGGCGCTACACAAACTTTGCGAATTTGCTCGATTTGTGCGCGATCGCAGTTCCCAGCGGGTTTCAAAGCAGCCGATTGCCCGCAGGATTGACACTGATGGCTCCTGCGTGGCACGATTTATCGCTCTGCCGCCTGGGGGCTGCTTTCCACGATCGCTTGGGGGGAACTTTGGGCGCAACCGGTCAGCCCCTGCCAACCCTCCCGGAACTCGCCATCGCCCCCAAATCTGACTCAGAAGAACAAGTCAAAATAGCCGTGGTTGGCGCTCATTTGAGCGGTGAGCCGCTGAATTATCAACTAATCGAGCTCGGAGGAATTTTGGTTCGTGCCTGCCGTACCAGCCCGATTTACAAGCTGTACGCTTTGACGGGTACTGCTCTGGGCAAGCCGGGATTGGTGCGTCAGATAGAGGGCGGTAGCGCGATCGAGGTGGAAGTTTGGGAGTTGTCGATCTCCGCTTTCGGCGGATTTGTCGCTAAAATTCCCCCGCCGCTGGGAATTGGTACCCTGGTATTGGAGGACGGCTCGACGGTGCAGGGCTTTTTGTGCGAACCTTATGCTGTGGCGGATGCGATCGATATTTCTGATCTCGGCGGTTGGCGAGCGTATAACTTCCGGTTTTAAGCTAAGTTAGAATGGCAAATTTCTACCCATCTTCAGAATCATGCCATCAGCAGTGCCAATTCGACCAATTCCCGTCACAACCCCAACCCCCACCGGCGGCGGTACCAGTCCCGGAGGGGCACCTGGTGGCACTCGCGGCACCAGCGGCCCCGACTCCCTCAGAGGTAGTGCGGGCGCTAACTTGATATTTGGTTTGGGTGGCCCTGACAGCATTTTCGGCTTAGGCGCAGACGATAGCCTCTACGGCGGCGACGGCGATGACTCACTGCTGGGGGACGTTGGCGATGATTTGCTGTTCGGCGGTGCGGGCCGCGACAGCGTTTTGGGTGGCGCCGGCGACGATACTTTCTACGGTGGCAAAGGTTCTGACTCAATGCTGGGCGGCGATGGCAATGATTTGCTGTTTGGCAACCAAGACACCGATACTTTGTTGGGAGGCGCGGGCGATGACTCGCTTTTTGGGGGTGCTGGCGATGACTCGCTGTTTGGTGGCATCGGCGATGACTGTTTATCGGGCGATCGCGGGCGAGATACTTTAACTGGCGGCGCCGGAAACGATACTTTTGCGATCGGGCGTCAGGCAGATGCTGATGTGATTACAGATTTTACTGATGGTACAGATCAAATTCGCTTGGCTGCCGGCCTTACTTTTGGCGAACTCACCATTGCCGCTGGGGCAGGAACTTCGCCGAGTACAATTATTCAGCTTACAAGCACCAAGGAAACTTTGGCTACTTTATTCGGAGTTGCCCGCGCTTCTATCAGTCAGGCAGACTTTATTCTTTAATGGGTAATGGGGAATTGGGAATTGCGAATTGATAATAGGGAATTGGGTACTTTGTAGTTTTAAGTTTTCAATGTTGAACTTGTTAACTCAAAACCGCTTTCGCGTTGCAAGTAACGTTAGCTTTCGCAATCGAAGGAAATCCATCTCCCAACTTTTCATTTTCCTTTTTCCTGCTTACTTCTTCCTTCTTCCTGACATCCGTTACATCCATGACATCCGTTACAAAATCCGTTGCCGAACTTCCGACGGACATCGGACTGAAATCCGTGACATCCGTGACATCCGTTACATCCGTTACAAAATCCGTTGCCGAACTTCCTAATGACTACTGACGGTTTTCTCAATCTCAACAAACCTGCGGGCATGACTTCTCACGACTGCGTGGGGCGAGTGCGCCGGCTATTGAAACTCAAGCGAGTCGGACACGGAGGAACCCTCGATCCTGCTGTGACTGGCGTTTTGCCGATCGCCCTGGGCAAAGCAACCAGACTGCTGCAATATCTCCAACACAATAAAGCTTACCGAGGCACGATTCGGTTTGGATTAACTACTGCTACTGACGATTTAGAAGGAGAAATTATCCATTCTCGACCGGTGTCCGAGTTGAGTTTGGAAAAAGTGCAAGCTGCACTGCCCAAATTTATAGGAAAAATCGAGCAATTTCCGCCAAGTTTTAGTGCGGTTCAGGTGGGAGGAAAACGGCTTTATGAGTTAGCTAGAAAAGGCGAAACTGTGGAAGTTGCTGCTAGAAATGTTGAGGTTTTTCGGCTGGAAATATTGGATTGGCGGCCGGGGGATTTTCCTGAGTTGGATTTGTCGATCGCCTGCGGGGCGGGTACTTACATTCGGGCGATCGCGCGGGATTTGGGCGCGGTGTTGAATACAGGCGGTACTTTGGCTTGTTTGACTCGCACCGAAAGTAGCGGTTTTTCGATCGACCAAAGTCTCAGTTTTGAAGAATTGGAACTGCAATTGCAGGAGAATAAATTCTGCCCGATTTTGCCATCGGCGGTTTTGGGACATTTAGGTGCGATCGTCCTTTCCCCTGAATATACCAAACGCTGGTTTCAAGGACAGCGCCTCCCGATTCCCGAAACGCCGATCGGGCCAGAGGAGGAAAGTAGGAACAATCCCCCCGACAACTCAATACCCCAACATCCCTATCCCTTGCAGGTGTACGATCGAGACGGTAATTTTTTAGGTATCGGTCAAGTAGCCAACTCAGAGACAAGTACCATATTATCTCCTCAAATTGTGATTTAAGTATCTAAAATAAAAATGAAAAAAGGTATAATTGGTACTGGAAAAGTTAGCGGAACTCTAACCGCTAGGAATGCTCTCGATTCACCTAGCTTAGAGCGGTATGGGACGAGATTTGCCTATTAATCTAATCAATCGCTGAGGTAAAAATTGTGAAAATATTGCTGATCGGATTAATCCGAGGCTACAAAATGGGGATTTCTCCTTACCTGCCTAACGCCTGTAGATTTCAGCCAACTTGTTCGCAATACGCGATCGAAGCAATAGAGAGATTTGGGCCTGCCCGCGGCAGCTCAATGGCAGTTAAGCGGATTTTGCGCTGTCATCCTTTTCATCCAGGGGGTTACGATCCAGTACCTCCCACAGATAGCGAGGGCAATTAATTATTAGTTAGAATCCTGATTTTAGTTATTAGTTAATAGGGCAAATAGCCGTTACATCCTCATGGCTAAAACTCCTGGGGGGAATCAGTCCCTAAGAGGGTTAAATTCTCACAATTAGTGGTGTTTTTTAACCTAAATTCAGTAAAATTACTGTTATCTTTCAAAACTCAGCAGCTATATAATGGTACAAACAGAGTACAGGGGATGCGAGTTGATATGTCTGCTACCGCAATCGGATACAAAATGTTGTCCCATACTCTGGCTGTACTCAGCCAGAAACAAGCAACGGGGAAACTGCTGTTAGAGCAAGGGGAACAACAGTGGCAGCTTTACTTTTTTCAGGGTAGTTTGGTTTATGCCACGGGAGGGTCGCACAGATCGAGGCGCTGGTACAGGGCGATCGGGCAACACTGTCGAAACTTTCAAGTGGATCTCAGAGACCTCGATGCTGGAGAACTGTGGGAATATCAACTGCTTCAGCGAGGGATAGCAGCCAGCGAAATGAGCCTAGAACAAGCTAGGGCGATCGTCCACACCAGCCTTTCCGAAGTGTTATTTGCTCTGATCGGTCAATCGGGTTTGCGCCGGGAGTGGCGTCCGTCCCAGAAATATTTTTCTACAATTACCTCTTCTTTGCTGATGTCTTTAACAGAAGTAGAGAAAGTTCTGTGTTGTACAGAAGAAATTTGGCAGAAGTGGAAAGCAATGGGTTTGTGGCTGGTAGATCCAGAACAAGCACCGCTTTTAAAAGCATCGGCTCAGTTGCAGCAAAATCGATTTAGTTCTAATTCTTTGATCGCTTTGGGTAACGTATTCAACGGCGAGAATACTCTTTGGGATATTGCATTTAAGAAAAAGCAGTGCGTGACAGTGGCAACTCGCGCTTTAGTCAATTACATCAAGCAGGGTTTAGTAAATTTCCGCACAGTACCAGACTTGCCGTCGCCTATAGAACAGTGGCGCCTGGCCGCAGCTATTGCTGGGCCGGGTCGCCCTTTGATTGCTTGTATCGATGACAGTCCGACAGTTTGCGAATTTTTAGAGCAAATTTTATTGCCGGAGGGCTATCGAGTCCTAAAAATTCAAGACCCCATGCAGGGAGTGGGCCTCCTCGCCAAACAAAAGCCTGCTTTAATTTTTATGGACGTGGTGATGCCCAAGACAAGTGGCTTTGCTTTGTGCAATTTTTTGCGAAAAACACCTGCTTTTCGGGAAACTCCGATCGTATTTTTGACCGGTCAAGATAGTATAATTGACCGCACGCGGGCGAAATTGACAGGTGCTTCCGATTTTTTGAGCAAGCCAGCCAATCCCGAACAGGTTGTGCAAATAGTTGACAAGTATTTGAAGGTAAAAGGCGATCGCTACCCTTCAGCAATTCGCCCCCAAGATATACTGAACTCGCACCAACTTACCTTGGCAAATTCTTGACCCCAAATTAATGAACACAAGAACCCCTTGCTGGGTGCCTCAGTTCCTGAGGCACTCTACGCTCATAGTAAAATAAAGAAGCAATCGAATTTAAGATAATTAATTATGAGTAATGTTACGATCGATCGCGCTCCGCAGGTGAGCGTAGTAATTCCGGCTTACAACTGCGCGGATTACGTCGGCCAAGCCGTAGATAGCGTTCTGCACCAAACCTATGCTAACTGGGAAATTATTGTCATAGACGACGGTTCCAAAGATAACACTAGAGTAGTTTTAGAGAAATATGGCGATCGAATTCGCTACATTTACCAACAAAATCGAGGAGTTTCGATTGCCAGAAATCACGGGATCGAGCTAGCGCGAGGAGAATTTATCGCATTTCTCGATGCTGACGACTACTTTTTTCCCGACAAATTAGCAGCACAAATGGCCGTATTTGCAGCGCGACCCAATCTAGGAATCGTCCACAGCGGCTGGCGTCTAGTTAATAGTATAGGCGAACCGCTAAAAGATATCAAACCCTGGCAAAATGTACCTAAATTAGACTTAGAAATGTGGCTGCGATGGAAACCAGTATTACCCAGCGCGATGGTATTTCGCCGTCAGTGGTTAGAGCGCGCTGGCGGATTTGATCCTCGATTTCCACCGGCGGAAGATACAGATTTAGTTCTGCGTTTAGCCTTAATGGGATGCGAAGCAGAGTGGCTGCAGCAAGTAACTGTTTGCTACCGCCAGCACGAACAAAGCGCCATGTACAAAGGTTTACCCCAGGCTAAATCCCTCGCCGCAGTGATGGACAATTTTTTTGCCCGCCCCGAGTTGCCGGATAAAATACGTTTGTTGGAAAGGCAAATCAAGTACAGTACCTTAGTTTGGATTGCTTGGTATTTGTACCGCACCGGTCATTCTGTTGAGATGGTAGAGTTTTTGCAGCGTTCTTGGAATTATACGCCTTATTTGCCTGTGGAAACAGTAATTAATTGGGCGGAAGCTTTCGCCGAGTTTTCGCAGGATGCGGGAAATGAATTCGATGCAGATTTATTAGCTCAATCTCCCGAGTGGCAGCAGTTAATGCAGTGGATTATTCTCGGTACGCCAGCTTGATTGAAAGCTTTTCCATTGCACTGATATCGTTTACGGTTGCATAGGAATTATTTAACCGCAGAGAGCGCAGAGGACACAGAGGAAGAGAAGAGAGGCTTTTCGCATTTCTGGCCATGTAAAACCTGCATAAACTTTATTAGGCTTCAGTTTGAGTTTCTGCTTCAGTAAAAATTGGCGGCCACAGTTCAGCAATTGGCAATTCCCAACCAGGGAAAAGTTCGGGGACAGTCAAAATATCTTCATTTCCCAACACAATCGGTTCACCTTCCTGACGATAAACTGTTAGAGTTTCTTCATCTGGATCGATCAAAATTCCTACTTGCGCTCCGAGTTTTAGGAAATTATGAATCTTTTTTTCGAGCGGTTTAATGCGATCGCTCTGTGATTTAATTTCTACTACCAAGTCGGGGACTAATTCTCCGAAATAACGGGGACTTTGCCTGAGACGTGCGGCCCGGACAAAAGAAACATCAGGTGCTGTAAGGTTAGCATCAGGTAAAATAAAGCCGCCTGCGGAGTCAAAAACTCGACCCAAACGGCGGGGATTCACCCAAACGAAGAGAAAGGCACTCAAGCGAATGCCAATTTCACTAGATACAATGTCTGACGGGCCCACAATGATAATCTTCCCGCTTTCTAGTTCAACTTGGTAGTCTTGACCGGCTTCTTTGAATGTTTTTTGGACTTTTTCTAAGTCTTTGAGTGTCATCATATTGATTATTCCTTGGCAGAAAAGGAGTTGCCACAGCTACAGCTTTGGGCGGCATTGGGATTGTGAAATCGGAAACCTCCGCCCATCAAGTCTTCTGAATAATCCAATGTGAGCTCATTGAGATATTTTAAGTGCTGGGGGTCGATCGCAACGGAAATTCCCTCCGACTCGCATACAGCGTCTTCTGGGGCTGGCGCATCGTCAAATCCCATTGTATAAGACAAACCGGAGCAGCCACTCGATTCCACGCCCAGACGAAATAAAGCATTGGGGTTTGGATGCTTCGACTTGAGGCGCGTTACTTCTGTTGCTGCTGTTTTGCTCAGATGAATCATTATGAGTAATGGGTAATTGGTAATTGGTAATTTGGAAGTAATGTTGAGTTTTGAAAATGTAGAATGTGCCTCGCCCTCTACCTTACCCGGAGAATGTAGGGTGCGCCGGGCCGCGCACCTTACCCCTATATTTTTAGCAACTTGAGTTACTTAGACTTTTCTGTACGGGCATAATCGTCTTGAAAGCGTACAATATCATCTTCTCCGAGATATTCGCCATTCTGCACTTCAATTAAAACCAGGGGGATAACTCCCGGGTTTTCAAGGCGGTGAGAAATACACTGAGGAACGTAGGTAGACTGATTTGTAAACAGAACTTGTTCAGTTTCGCCACAAGTAACTTTTGCAGTACCAGAAACCACAATCCAGTGTTCGCTGCGGTGGTGGTGCATTTGCAGGCTGAGGCGGTGTCCAGACTTAACTTCGATCCGCTTAATTTTATATCCTGGGCCTTCTTCTAGAGTCGTAAATGAACCCCAAGGCCGCAATTCCGTAGCGGCTATTGCGTTGGGTGCTGCAGGTGCGTGCAGGGTAGATAGTTGAGAAATTTCTTGAATCTGAACCATGATTTTCACTCCTTGAGGATTCCTTGCTGAATCCTTTGGTAAACGACGTTGTTTTTTGAGATTAACTAATCTATAGTTAAAATCGAAGCCCACCTGCGGGGACTGGTTAGCCGACTGTAGAGTTTTGCAAGAGTTGTGCTCAGCCCGATCGACCTGCCTTAACAACCATAGCAAAACCAACATAGCTGTTGTCACCTGTTATTCGCTCGATCGCGCCAATCTACATCAAATCTTCATAGAAAGGGCGCTGGTTCTTGAATATTGATTAAAGGTTAATCCTAATCCAGCTCTTGAGACTGCTGCTGCAAAAATTCTAGCACCTGGTTAGAGACCCTCTGGGATGAAACCTGGTTGAATAGTTAGACTTGAATAAGTTTGGCTAAGTTCTGTGAAGCAGTGATAAGTAAACCGAACGTCGTAGAGTTTTTTCAATTCTGCAACCAGCGTGGGAGAAAGCGGACGAAAGCTATCCAACCAGGCTTTGAGTCGATCGACTTTTTGCAATTTTTCAGAAAGGTTCATCGCGGATGAGAAGGCAAAATGCTGGTGGAGAATGTCACCCAGACGCTGAGGATACAGTCGCATTAACAATGCTATAAACTCATTTCTCAAGAACAGGCTTTCCGGCCTGTTCCACAGAGAGTAAATTTTGTGGAACAGGCATCTTGCCCGCCCTTGAAAAGCTTATTAACAATAGTGCAAGATGTGAGTTGGTATCGGAATTACTCATCTCTGTTCCTCTGCGCTCTCTGCGGCCTCTGCGGTTTAATAATTCACATAATTGAAGAGTCTTTAAGCATAAATATTTAGACCTCCGGGTTCCATAGTTAAGTTATCGGCTTTAACTATTTTTTTACTCGGATCGAATAAGTTTGGATTTTTTGGTAGCTCTACCCAATTGAGTAGATCCACATATAATACATGATACTAGAGCGATCGGCATCCCATCCTCTACTCTAGATCAACATCTTTTCGCCACTTTGAGAGACACATCAAAATGAACAGCAACGGACTGCCACAAAAACAAGGCTTGTACGATCCGCAGTTCGAGCACGACGCTTGCGGAGTCGGATTCATCGTACACATGAAGGGTAACAAATCCCACGAAATTGTCGAGCAGGCACTGACAATCCTATTGAACCTCGACCACCGAGGCGCCTGCGGCTGCGAACCCAACACCGGAGACGGGGCGGGGATTTTGATGCAGGTGCCCCACAAGTTTCTCAAGAAAGTAACGGCGGGCCTAAACATCGAACTTCCCGAAGCCGGCGAGTACGGCGTTGGCGCGATTTACTCGTCGCCAAATCAAACTGAACGCGAAAACGGCAAACGCATTTTTGAGGAAATCGCCGCCGAAGAAGGCCAGGAAGTGCTCGGCTGGCGCGATGTTCCCACAGATAACTCGTCCCTCGGCGACACCGCCAAATCTAGCGAACCCTTCATGCAGCAAGTGTTCCTCCGGCGGGCCGCAGGTATCGATGAGGCGGCTTTCGAGCGGAAACTGTACGTCATCCGCAAACGGGCTCACAATGCCATCCGCAGGA
This sequence comes from Microcoleus sp. Pol12B5, assembly GCF_036701335.1. Taxonomy (NCBI): domain Bacteria; kingdom Bacillati; phylum Cyanobacteriota; class Cyanophyceae; order Oscillatoriales; family Microcoleaceae; genus Microcoleus; species Microcoleus sp. Pol12B5. The sequence goes on from NZ_JAUBQQ010000056.1 coordinate 28,852, forward strand.
CTAACACAGACCCCTACTGGTACAATTCCACTCTCTCGTGCCGGACGATCGTCTACAAAGGAATGTTAATGCCGGTGCAAGTCGGCGATTACTATCCCGACCTGCACGACCCCGACATGGAAAGCGCTCTAGCCCTGGTTCACTCGCGCTTTAGCACGAATACTTTTCCGAGTTGGGAACGATCGCACCCTTACCGCTACATCGCCCACAACGGCGAAATTAACACGATGCGCGGCAACATTAACTGGATGCACGCGCGGCAATCGCTGTTCGAGTCGGAACTATTCGGCGATGACTTAAAGAAAATCCCCAATTTAATCAATATCGAAGGCAGCGACTCGACGATTTTTGACAATGCTTTGGAATTGCTGACTTTGGCCGGGCGTTCTTTGCCGCACGCTGTAATGATGATGATTCCCGAACCTTGGACAGCCCACGAGTCCATGAGTGACGAGAAAAAGGCTTTCTATGAATACCATTCTTGCTTGATGGAACCTTGGGACGGCCCAGCTTCGATCGCCTTTACCGATGGTACATCGATCGGGGCCGTGCTTGATCGCAACGGTTTGCGCCCTTCCCGCTACTGCGTTACCAAAGACGACTTGGTAATTATGGCATCGGAAGCCGGAGTTTTGCCGATCGCCCCAGAACGAATTGTATCAAAAGGTCGCTTGCAACCGGGGCGGATGTTCCTGGTAAATACTGAGGAAGGCCGCATCGTCTCTGACGAGGAAATTAAGACCAAAATCGCCACAGAACACCCGTACCGCCAGTGGATCGACCAGCACATGGTCGAAATTGCCAAACTGAAAGATGCGCCTGCAGTAGCAGAATCTCATCCCGAAACATTATTGCAGCGGCAAATGGCCTTTGGCTACACCTTTGAAGAACTGCGGTTGCTGTTAGCACCGATGGCGAAAGATGGCGTGGAAGCTGTCGGCGCAATGGGTGCGGATACGCCGCTGGCGGTGCTTTCCAACCGCCCAAAACTGCTTTACGAATACTTCCAGCAGTTGTTTGCTCAAGTTACCAATCCGCCAATTGATTCTATCCGCGAAGAAATTGTAACTTCTGCCGAAACTACGATCGGCGCTGAACGCAATTTGCTCAAACCAGAACCCGAAAGCTGTCATTTGATTGAACTGAAAACGCCCATTCTCAGCAATGAAGAATTAGCTAAGCTCAAACACGTAAATGAGGGCAATTTCCGGTCGATTACACTGCCGATTTTGTTTGACCCCAAAAGTGGCGTGAAAGGTCTAGAACAAGCCTTAGAAGAGGTTTTTGCAGCAGCAGACAGCGCGATCGCCTCCGGGGTGAATATCATCATTCTGAGCGATCGGGGTATCAGTCCAGACCAAGCCGCAATTCCGGCGCTGCTGGCAGTTGCGGGCCTGCACCACCACTTGATCCGTAAAGGTACGCGCACGCGGGCTGGACTCGTTCTCGAATCAGGTGAACCGAGGGAAGTGCATCACTTTGCGACACTTATTGGATATGGTTGCGGCGCGATTAATCCGTATTTGGCCTTTGAGACGATCGCCGATTCGATCCGCGAAGGATTGCTGCTAAATGTCGAGTACAAAACAGCTTGCAAAAACTACGTCAAAGCGGCAACTAAAGGTGTGACGAAAGTTGCCTCGAAAATTGGGATTTCGACAATTCAAAGTTATCGCGGCGCGCAGATTTTTGAGGCGATCGGCTTGAACAAATCCGTAGTCGATAAATACTTTGCTTGGACAGCCTCGCGGATTGAAGGCGTAGACCTCGAAGTCATCGCCCAAGAAGCTATTTTGCGCCATAATCACGCTTTCCCAGACCGGCCATCCAGCGGACATACTCTCGATGTCGGCGGCGAATATCAGTGGCGGAAAGAAGGCGAGGCGCATTTGTTTAGTCCGCAGACAATTCACGCGCTGCAAAAGTCGGTGCGCGAGGGCAGTTATACGCTTTTCAAACAGTATTCTGGGCTGGTAAACGAACAAAACCAGCAGCATTTTACCTTGCGCGGTTTGTTGCAATTCAAACAGCGGGAATCGATACCCATTGAGGAAGTTGAGCCGATCGAATCTATTCTCAAACGCTTTAAAACTGGGGCGATGAGTTACGGTTCGATTTCTAAAGAAGCCCACGAATCGCTAGCAGTAGCGATGAACCGCATTGGTGGCAAATCGAACACCGGTGAAGGTGGCGAAGACCCCGATCGCTACACTTGGACGAACGATCGCGGCGACTCGAAAAACAGCGCGATCAAACAAGTTGCTTCCGGGCGTTTCGGCGTTACCAGCTTGTACCTTTCCCAAGCGCGGGAACTGCAAATCAAGATGGCGCAAGGTGCGAAACCTGGTGAAGGCGGACAGTTACCCGGTAAAAAAGTATACCCGTGGATTGCCAAGGTGCGAAACTCGACTCCGGGTGTGGGTTTGATTTCGCCTCCTCCTCACCACGACATTTATTCGATCGAAGATTTGGCCGAATTGATTCACGACTTGAAAAATTCCAACCGGGAAGCGCGGATCAGCGTGAAACTCGTGTCGGAAGTGGGAGTCGGGACGATCGCGGCCGGGGTTGCGAAAGCCCACGCCGATGTGGTCTTAATCTCCGGCTACGACGGCGGAACCGGCGCTTCGCCGCAGACTTCGATCAAACACGCGGGATTACCTTGGGAATTGGGACTGGCGGAAACTCATCAGACTTTGGTACTCAACAATCTCCGCAGCCGGATTGTCGTGGAAACTGACGGTCAAATGAAAACTGGCCGCGATGTAGTAATTGCTGCCTTGCTTGGCGCTGAGGAATTCGGTTTTGCTACCGCGCCGCTGGTGACATTGGGCTGCATCATGATGCGCGTTTGCCACCTGAACACTTGCCCGGTGGGCGTGGCGACGCAAGACCCGCTATTGCGGAAAAACTTTACCGGCGACCCCGATCACACGGTAAACTTTATGACTTTCATCGCGCAGGAAGTCCGGGAAATTATGGCGCAGTTGGGCTTCCGCACGCTGAATGAAATGGTTGGCCGCACTGATGTTTTAGAACCTCAGCAAGCGGTGGAGCACTGGAAGGCTAAGGGTTTGGATTTCTCGAAAATCCTTTATCAGCCGGAAGTTGGGGCGGATGTCGGGCGCTATTGTCAGATGGCGCAGGATCACGGGTTGGAAAAGTCGATCGATATGACTGTGTTGTTGGATTTGTGCAAAGGTGCGATCGAAAACGGTGAAAAAGTCCACGCAAAACTGCCAATTACCAATGTCAACCGCGTTGTCGGCACAATTCTCGGCAACGAAATCACCAAACGCCACTGGGAAGGTTTGCCAGATGACACGGTGCACCTGCACTTCCAAGGCAGCGCCGGGCAAAGCTTTGGGGCTTTTGTGCCCAAGGGAGTCACCCTGGAGCTCGAAGGCGAAGCTAACGACTACCTCGGCAAGGGGCTCAGCGGCGGCAAAATCATCCTGTATCCGTCGCCAGCTTCTACCTTTGTCGCTGAGGAAAACGTGATTGTCGGTAACGTAGTGCTTTACGGCGCGACTGCTGGTGAGGTTTTCATCCGAGGGATGGCGGGCGAACGTTTTGGGGTGCGTAACTCCGGCGTTAACGCAGTAGTTGAAGGTGTGGGCGATCACGGTTGCGAGTACATGACTGGCGGCAAAGTTGTAGTTTTGGGCGAAACCGGGCGCAATTTTGCAGCGGGTATGAGTGGCGGTGTTGCTTACATTTTGGATGAGGCGGGGGATTTTGCTACTCGCTGCAATATGTCGATGGTGGATTTGGAAAAATTGGAGGATGTTGAGGAAATTAGCGATTTGCGGCAGATGCTTCAAACTCACGTTGATTTGACTGGAAGTGCGAAGGCATCGAAGGTTTTGGCAAATTGGGACTCGATGGTGCCGGTGTTTGTGAAGGTGATGCCAAGGGATTATAAGCGGGTGTTGCAGGCTATTGAAAGGGCGATCGCATCGGGTTTAAGCGGTGATGATGCGCTGACGGCTGCGTTTGAAGAAAATGCTCGCGATGTCGCCCGGATTGGCGGCAGCTAGGGTTTAAAATGAGGAATGGGTAATGGTTGTTACTAACAATCAATTACCTGTTCCATGACTTATGCAGACATATCTAGACTCTCAATAATGGTCATCCAAATATTTTCGTAATCTGTCAAGTTTTGGCTCTTTTATTAATGCATAATGTATCCGCTCAATACCTAAAAGATACTTCGGGTTAGGTGTCTTGCTCCTCAGTTCAGAACGAGTATCGTCTTGCAGTTGATTCCAATACTGTTGTACAAGTTCAAAAAAGTCAGTAATACAGTCTTTCTGATAGCCGAAAAACTCAGCTCGTTTATTTCTTAAGTAAACAACAATATTTATTATGTAGGAGTCAGTCGGCTGGTAATTACCCTCTTTTAAAGCGATAGCCGTAGAACGAATATAATTATACCAATACTTTTGATCGTAATTTTTTTGAGTGCTTGCAAACCATTTTGCCAAAGCATAGCATTCAACTGCTTGCCACAATGGTAATATGTCACCTTTTTTTCGGTTATTAGAGATTGTTGTGCCAATAATATTCCAAATTTCTGGATTAGTAGGATTGGATTCCAATAGTCTTGCAAATATACTCTTATCGTTGTTTTCTGAATATGAGGAATATTTTGAGATGCTACACCACATCTCAGAAGTTAATTTAGTAGACTGAGAAACATCAGAAATTGTAATATTGAGTTGTTCGACTTTCTTCTCAATTTTTTTATTGAATAACTCATTGATAAAATCGTGTTCTTGCTGCCTCTCATTCCACTTGATACCTGCGTAGTATGCCCAATAAAATTTCGGACTATTGTCTTTATTGTTTATGCCAGTAGTATCAACAAACTTATTAAGTAGAAATACTATATCTTCTCTTTTCGTAGTTTCTGGATAGTAATAGCAAGCATATAAACCAAAAGCTATATTTTTAGCACTTCTAATTATTGAATAATCATCGGCTTTCAAACTGCTTTTAATGTATTCGTGGATTAAATCTACATTTCCTTTAACGGGTATATATGTAAAAGTTTGCGTCGATAATGCGTAAAATGAAGGAAGTCTTTTGAATTCAGGTTTTATGTATTTTTTTAATGAGGCTAATATTGTATCCGGAACATTACGATCTCTTAAAATGGGGTAAACATGGCACAAAGCTGGAAATTTCCGAAGATTATTATGATTAGATTTTATTATTGGTTGTGCGTATTGTTTGTATAGAGTATCAATATATTTAAGTAAAAAATCAAAGATACTTTTTTTATTATTTGTTTGAAATTTATTGTTTATAAGTTTTTGCAATTCTTCTATAGAAATTTTAATTTTTTCATTATTAAAAAGAGGTTCATTTTTTAGAATCATTCGATTGTCAGCCATGTTACCAAATGAAAGTCCCAAAATATCTTCGTATTTAAACTGGCAACAAATGTATAGACAACAAGCGTATTCTAACTGAAGATGGGATTTATAAGAAACAAAAAGCTGAGTAGGGAGAAGCTTAAATTCTTTTTCGTAATCTTGAATAAATCTTGAATCTTTTGTCTGAACAAAAGCTGTCAATAAACTTTCTAATAAAACAGCTTGAATCTGCGGAAAATTAGATTTTACAGACATTGGAATCAGTTTTATAACTTTAGGAATCTGCTCGAAAAGCTTTAACTCTGATTCACTAGCATCAAATAATGGTATTACTCTATGTAGAGCAGCTACACACCATTTAAAATCTATAAAGTTCTTGCATTGGATCGCAGCTTTTTGAATGCTAGCAATTATTTTTTCTGCATTCATTTTTGAGAACATTTTAAGTGGATCGACAATAAATTCCCAAACTTGTGGAATGGATTGATATCTTTCGTACTCTATATAGTCATTAAAAATTGATGATATTAAATCTAGAAGAACATCAGGAATGACTATAGTATTACATTTATGTCTTAAATATAAGTCAGCAAAAAAATGTTGCCAATTTTTTATTTCTGCTAATTTTTTGATTTTCAATTGACTTTCGCTAGTAGTCAATAAGGAAGGTGTATTATATAAAACAAAACGAATAATCATCTTTAATAATCTTTCATATCCGCGTTCACCATAATTAGATATAATAATATCTTCGTCTTCTACTGCTAAAGCAAAAAAACTATCTAAATCATCAGGCAATAAAGGTTCTTTTTTAGCTATTTTGCATAAAGGATGTAGAAGATGCCAAATATTTTTTTTGCGAAGATCCTCATCTTCAAAAAGCTTCGCTGCGAACCGAGAATTTTCTACTATCAATTCCCAAGCATAAAATGCTATTTTGTTGATATCTTGACGATTTGTATCTGAATCGACATGATTTGAGTAGTTAGACAGCAGTTCATGAAACTCTTCATTAGAAATTCCATGAACAGCCTCTTCCATATCTGGATATTCACTTGATAATTTATTAGCGTTAGGTAGAATTGCTGGGGGTCTTTTGAATTTAGGATTCCGAACAAATTCTGCTGAGCCTGACCCTCCTATGACGTGGATATGTGCGTGTAAATCTTTATCCAGACACTTGTTGATAGCATCTTTTAAATCGTGAGGATTTAAGAACTCTCCTTGACTTGACATCCAATCGGAATCCTTCATTACTTTCTCAAGAGCCTCCACGAACCCACCATCAGAAGCAAAATCCTTGAAGCTCACTGAAGGCATTACCCAATATCCACTACCTTTTATTACTTTCTCGCTTTTAGATAGAGCACTCATAAGTTGATTTCCTCCTTTACCTGCAAAGCATACATCAAGAATTACTAGGATATTTTCAGAACGATTTTCTGCTCCTTCAAATAATCCTTTGATTAGTGAGCTAGTCTCAATTGCCGTGTTAGGCAAATCTTCTAGATTTGACTCAATAGTTAAGAGGTAATGAAGATTAGAATGCTCTTGTACATATCCATGTCCAGCATAGTAAAGAATTACGCAATCAGAAGGTTTTCTATCGGCACTGGAAAACCAAAGACTCAAAGCCTTTTTAATGTTTTCAGATGTGTCATTTAATCGTATATATTCTTTTGTTACAGCAGGCTCATAGCCCTGTGCTTCATTGATGAAAAGATTAGCAACTATTTCAATATCGGTCTTAACCTGTACTAAAGGATCTTTTTCTATCATTGGACAATGTTGTGACCCAATAGCAATCAAATATCGGCGTGGTTTAATTGGAGAAGAGACGTTCATAACAAAACCTTTAATTAATCAAAAAGACCTGTGGCAACAGCTTGTCCAGTTTCTCGCGCTGTCAAATATCTCTCGGCCGAGTGAGACTCCCAGCCGTTGTACACTAGCCGATCAACTACATCTCCAAAGTGTGGCGCAAGCTCTTTCTCAAGAGCAACAATGTCACCTTTGTCCGCGATATTAAACCAATTTTTCACATTAGGCCATGCGCCCGTTCCATTCTCAGGCTTCGGTGTAAGGGAATCAAAGATCAAACCTGGTATACCAAGCGGAGATCCTAAAGTTACCAGTGTGTCTACATTCCATTCTGGATGCTCACATAAAGCTTCGTATGCCACTATCGATCCAAGAGAATGACCGATAATGACTCTGGTATTTGTAGACACTTTCTCACTAACCCGTTGCAGAATCGCCTGTTTCATCTCTGAGTCATGTAAGAATTGCCGTACTTGTTTCAAACCAAATATTAAAAGTCGTTCAGATACCCCCGCAGCTTTAAAGAACTTCAACTTCGCAAGTTGTTTAAGAGCGCGTTGCACAACAGCAGGAGTGCGTCCTCGACCTTGAAAGTCAGGTCCTTGAATGCTCGGATCTTCACCTAATGGGTCATCATCACTTTTATTTGCTTGTGACAGAGCAGCAGCCTCACGCCACCATGCAATCAATAGCTCTTGTTCCCACCCTTCTTCCACATCTTGAGCACTAAATTTTGGAACACCAGCCGAGCGTCGTCCCGAAGGGCGAAATAAGGAGCCATAGGAAACGGCTGTAAAGTCCTGTCTTTCTATTCGCGGTACACCAGCTTCATCCAGCCCGCCTTGAAGAGCTAGTAGCCAATCATTTTCTATCTGGGCTGAACTAAGATATTCGTGAAAAATTCCGTGTATCCCAACAACTTTCATATCTGATCACCATAAAGTGTCTAGCCAAAGCCATGAATTACAACGCACCCGGATCAGCTAACTTCCTTCACTAAGTTCAAAGGAAAACACCTAAAAACCTCTTTAATCTAGCAGATGACAGGCGGAGTTGACATGAAGGTACAGGCGAGAGGTAGAGTTTAATAGAGTGGCAAGACTCTACTAAACTCTACCGAAACCGTGTGTGCGATTCAGGAAATTATAAAAATTCGCTTCCAAGCAGATGCAGATTTGAAGCAATCGTATTGTATACTTACCATTATAAAGTCGGCACTATGGAAAAATCAACTAGCTCGCTCGAACTTTATTTTGATGTCATATTGCTGTGCAACCTTCCAGAAGAAGGACTTTATACCGGCGATATCGGTACGGTTGTAGAACAGCATCACGTTGAAGGACTAGAAACAGGTTATAGCGTTGAGTTTTTCGATCTGTTGGGAAACACTGTAGCAGTTGCGACACTACCTGGAAGTTATTTGCGATCGCCCACAAGTGCAGACAGACCTACAGTTAGACTGGTTAATAGTTTTGCTGCGTAAGTAGAGGAAATAGTACGATCGCGATGATAACCCCAAGTCGAGGAAGGCGATCGTCTAAAAATAGTGGCGATCGACTCAAATTGTCGCAACTGAGAGTAAAATTGAATATCTACTTTCCATAGAGCAACGTCGCTTTGAGCGAGATTCAAATCTTAAACTTACAAAGCCTTAGCCAGGGACTTCCTGCGATTACACCTGCCTTTGGAGCCGCGATCGCAGAAGCAGGTGCGATTTGTCTAACCGATGAAGCTCACCAACTAGGAGTAACACTTAAAGTTGAGGGAGAATTTTCTGCCACATTCAAGTTAGATTGGCAGCCAGTCACCGAGCAAACCCGACGATGTTGGAATGACGAAGAATATACTACCGAGCAGGCTGCTTATGGAATCGCATTCCTGTTAATTTTGCAATTAACAAATCTCACAGTCATTGAACGCTCTCGCAAAGGAACTGGATTTGACTATTGGTTAGGAACTCAAAATTCAGCTACCACACTGCCATTTGAGCGAATGGCTCGGCTAGAGGTTTCTGGAATTCGCAAAGGCAATCAAAGTCAAATCAATACTAGAGTCAAGCTGAAAACTGAACAAACCCGCGCCTCAGACGCACAAGGCTTGCCAGCGTATATCATTGTAGTAGACTTGGGCCGACCGATTTCTATTATTAGTGCCAAGCAAAATCCTGAAGGAACCGTACTCCAATGAGCCAGATTCAATCGCTCCACAAACAAGCAATGGATTTAGCCGAAGCAGCGGCAGTCGCCCGCTTAAGAGGTGCGTTGGAGTTGACTGCACAATTGACGCGCCAAGCCTTTGAACAAGAAACTCAGGCCGCAGCCTTAATCGCTAGCGCCCTTGATGCTGAACCCACTCGTTCTGTGCTTCACCGCAGCGCAGCATCTTTAGCGATTGAATGTGGCGAATTACGAATAGCAGAACGTCTAATTGCAACTGCGTTATCTGGCAATCCCCCGGCAGAGATTGCTGAAGAGCTCAAAGATTTATTCATCCAGATTAACTTGAGCCAATATCTGAAACGTCAAGGAATCCACATCGACATTAAGGAACTGCGAGGACTGGTAAATCAATAGCACTCGTTGAAGGACTATAAACAGGTTATGGCCTTGAGTTCTTCGATCTGTTGGGAAACACTGTAGCAGTTGCCACGCTACCTGGAAGTTATTTGCGATCGCCCACAAGTGCAGACATACCTACAGTCATTATATTGTCCGAAGGCGATCGCCCCTAAAATATTTACAAAACTAAATCTGGTATGCGATCTATATCTAGCTCTTAGAATAGATAAACCTGAGCGTTAAAATTGCAAATGTATGACAGCGTTCCTACACACTATGCAATGGAATATCTAATTTTTAGAGAAGCCAATCGAGAGGACATACAGGCTATAGTCAATATTCACAATTCTAATGCGCGCGGTCAAAATACGTCGATCGACCGCGGCTTTTTGCTAACACAAATTACTGAAGATGAGATTGCCCAAAGCTTAAATAATTCATGCAAATATTTTGTGTCAGCTAAAACCGATAGGAAAATTCTGGGATTTGTGGCGATATCACAACCCAAAATATCTGATGAAATCTTGGATAAAATTATCTGGAAAAATGAGATTTTTAAGAAAAAAGTCACCAGCGATCGGCATTTTTATCTCGAAAGAGTAGCAACCAAGTTAAATTGGATGGGTAGAGGTGTTGCTCAATTTATGTATAAAGAAATTTATCAAGTTTTTCCACATTCATTTATTTCGCTGTTTATTGTTACCCAGCCAATAGCTAATACTCGTTCCCTAATGTTTCACCAACAACAGGGATTTGAACAAATAGGAACTTTGCAAGTTGACCTATTTCTCGATTTAGAAAATTATGAATGTATTGTGATGTTTAAAGAAACTTTAATTTATCATGAGTGAGTCTCCCACGAGAAGCCGACCTCAATTCAGCCTAACAGGAATTACCAGAAGCGAGGGAACTGTTAAGTAGTTAGACAGAATTAATTACACAAATACATAGTAGAATGATATTCCAGGCAAAATTATGAGTTAATTAG